>NZ_JADPKH010000069.1:0-129085 GCF_023073835.1 Bradyrhizobium sp. 153
CGTTGTTCGGCTCCTGCTCGAACTTCACCAATTGATTGTCGACGGTGTCCAGGCTCTCGCTGGTCTCCGTCAAAAACTCCCGCAACAGATCATCCATGAAAAACAGGCCTTCATACAGGAAGGGCGCGCACGAGGCGTGATGCGCCATTTCGGAATGGGGCCAGCTTCACCGCAAAGCGTTTAATATTGGTTGAGTATGTGCAAAAGAACGGAACCAACAAAGAGATAAGGCGCTCCGGACAAGCCGAAGCGCCTCGTCAAGTTTGGATTAATATTCCGAGCGCGAAAAGGCGCGTTTACGAAGCGGTAACGGTGATGGCTTCGCCTTCCGGCGCGAGCTTCACGGTGAGCCCGCAGGCCTGCGCCAACAGCCGCGTATAATAAGGCTGGATCGCATGCGCATCCGCGGCAGGCCCGCGCTCGCCGCTCAGGAGCTCGGAGATGTTCTGCGGCAGGCGCGCATTATGTCCCGTCGCGGTGATGCGGAAGCTCATCGTCTCGCCCTCGCCGATCGGATCGATCGTCAGCATGCCGCCGCGCGGGATCGTGTGCTGGGCAACTACCAGCATATTGAGCAGCAGCTTGACGCGATTCTTCGGCAGCAGCAGCCGCGGCAGATTCCAGGTGATCGAGCACTTGCCGTCCTCGATGTGGCCGCGCGCCATGGTCTGGGCATCACCGAGATCGATCTGTGCGCCGGAGGAGCCGGCGGCGCCGAAGGCAAGGCGGCAGAACTGGAGCCGGGCCGAGGCCGTCTTGGCGCTCTTGCGAATGAGGTCGAGCGCGAACTCGCGGTCCTCGGGCTTCGGATCGTCGTCGAGCACTTCGAGCCCGTTGACGATGGCGCCGACGGGGCTGATGAGATCGTGGCAGACCCGCGAGCACAACAGCGCTGCGAGTTCGAGCATATCTGGAGCAGTAGCGGTCGCGGGCGACGAGGCGTCAGACATATAATGGGGTCCTGGAGGGTTCCTGGAATGCACGGCGTTGGAGCCGCGAATCACGCATGCTTGACGGATGCTGCGGGTTCTAACATTCGCATGGCCGCGGCAGCTAGCTTGCGATCGATGAGAGGTGGCCATAAAGCCCCAACCGAATCAATCGGGGCGAATCAGTCGAGGAGGACGAAATTGCCGATGAATGAGGCATCCAGGTGAAGCGGATCATCGACGGCGCGGCCGCAACCGGCCTGATGGAGCCGCTCACCGCACTGATGGTGAAGGCGGGCGAAGCGATCCTCGCCGTCAACCGTGCGGCGATGCGGGTCGAGGGCAAGCAGGACGGCTCGCCAGTCACCGAGGCCGACCTTGCCGCCGACCGCATCATTGCGGAGGGACTGGCGCAGCTTGCGGCCGACGTGCCGACCCTGTCGGAAGAACGGACCCAGTTCGCCTCGCCGCCGTTTCAGGGCAGCTTCTTCCTGATCGATCCGCTCGACGGCACCAAGGAATTCGTTGCCGGCCGCGACGAATTCACCGTCAACCTCGCCCTGGTGACTGAAGGCGTGCCGCTGCTCGGCATCGTCTCCGCGCCCGCGCTCGGCCTGCTCTGGCGCGGCGTCATCGGCCGCGGCGCCGAGCGCGTGAGCTTCGACGGCACGACCATCGGCGCGGCCGAGCCAATTCACACCCGCAAGTTTCCGGCGCAGGGCGCGCCCTGGATCGCGGCGGTGAGCCGCTCGCACGGCGATCTGAGGAGCGAGGCGTTCATCGATGCCAGACCCAATGCCGTCCGAAGGACGGTCGGCTCGGCCGTGAAATTCGGCCGGATCGCGGAAGGCAGCGCCGACATCTATCCCCGCTTCGGACCGACCTCGGAATGGGACGTCGGGGCCGGCGCGGCGGTGGTAACCGCGGCCGGCGGCAGGGTGACCGACGGCAAGGGAGGCGAGCTCCGCTTCGGCCAGCGCAGCGACAGCGGCTTCATCATCCCGGAGTTCATTGCCTGGGGCGACCCGCAGGCGGTAGATCGCTACTGACCGCCTGTTACTGGCCAAGCTTATCCTGGAGGGCGGGCCAGCGCTTGCCGACCTCATAGAGAAAGCGCTCCGGGTTGGTGACGAAGGCGTCGCGATTGGCTTCCCGGCTGAACAGATAGAGCCGCTGCGCCACGATCGCGAAGAAGCGGGGATTGCCGGCGACGACGACGCCGCGGGCGATATCGGCCGGATCATAGCCGCCGAATTGTGGCCCGTAGATCTCGGGATGGGACAGGAAGGAGGCTCGGTTGCCCTCGTTCCGGAAGCGCCAGACCGCGCCCCAGAGGTTCGCCTCGAACTGCGCCGTCCCTCGTACGGCCGCGCCATCGACGAAATAGGCGACGGGATCGAAGCCCTCGATGGCGACGCCGCTGAAGCGGTTGACGACGATCCGCTCGGTGGTGGCTGCCTCTGCAGGCAACCTCGGGCAGATGATCCAAATGCCCGCCAGCAGGCAGACGAGGCAAACGCGGCGGCCGATCAAGGCAATTCCGGGGCGCAAAGGGCTATCTTCCTGCCGTTGTGCCGTCATAGTTGCTGCGGATAACATCCGAGTCGAGGGGACATCCGGCGCAACCTAGAGCCGTGCCTGTTGGCGTCAGGTTAAGGAAGCGATCGGTTTCGGTACCAGGGGTTCTTTTATGACTTTCGCATCACGCCTTGCTGCGCTCGCGCTCGCCGCGATGATCGGCTGGATCGTGCCGGCCTCCGCCCAGCAGGCGCCCCCGCCCAACCTGCCGCCGCCGCAGCGCGCCCCGACGCCCAACACCTATGGGCCGGACGAGCTCGTGACCGCGGGCCACCGTTTCTTCGGCAACGTCTCGCGCGGGCTCGCCTCGATCATCGAGAAAGCGGTCAGCCAATGGGGTCTGCCGAACGGCTACATTCTGGGTGAGGAAGGTTCCGGCGCTTTCGTCGCCGGCCTGCGCTACGGCGAAGGCACGCTCTACACCAAGAACGCCGGCGATCTGCGCGTCTATTGGCAGGGCCCCTCGCTCGGCTTCGATTGGGGCGGCGACGGCGCCCGCACCATGACGCTGGTCTATAACCTGCCCGCCACCAACGCGATCTACCAGCGCTTCGCCGGCCTCGACGGCTCGGCCTATATCATCGGCGGCTTCGGCATGACGGCGCTCACCGCCAACAACATCGTGCTGGTGCCGATCCGGTCCGGCCTCGGCCTGCGGCTCGGAGCCAATATCGGCTATCTCAAATTCACGCCGAATGCGACCTGGAACCCGTTCTAGGTCTCTTCTCCCAACTGGGTACGGATCAAGGTTAACGACAGAGCGGGGCTGGCTTTTTGCCGGCGCCCCATGCCATTGTCGTTGGTAAATTTTTCCTTAGCTCTGGGAGTTCTGGCCCATGGTCGAACCGATCATGTACCTGGCGATCGGTTTCCTGCTCTCGATGCTGTGCGGGCTTGCCATCGTGCCGCTGGTGCACAACCGCGCGGTGCGCCTGACCACGCGCCGGCTCGAGGCCGCCACCCCGCTCTCGATGGCCGAGATCCAGGCCGACAAGGACCAGCTCCGCGCCGAATTCGCCATGTCGGCGCGGCGGCTCGAGATGAGCGTCGAGCAGCTCAAGAACAAGACCACGAGCCAGCTCGCCGAACTCGGCAAGAAGAGCGATGCCATCAACCGCATGAAGATCGAGTTAGGGGAGAAGAACGCCACGATCTTCGCACTGGAGGCGCGCGAGAAGGCGGTGAAGGAGCAGCTTCGCGCCACTGAGGAGGAGTTCAACGCCAAGACCGAGGCGCTGCGCGCCGCCGGGATTGCGCTGGCCGACAAGCAGGCCGAGCTTGCAAAGATCAACTCTGAACTGTCGGACCGCTCGATGATGGCGGAGAGCCGCCAGGTCGAGCTGGTCGCCGTGCGCGCGCAGATCGAGGAATTGAAGAACCGCGTCGGCGATGCCGAAAAGGAGTTTGCCGCGACGCAAGCGCGCCTCGCGCAAGAGCGGACCGAATCCGAGACCGCCTCGCGCGAACTCGCGGATGCCCGGGGCCGCGTCGAGAATCTGAGCCAGCGTGTCACCGAGCTCGATCGCCAGCTCATCGTGCAGGTCACGGAGGCCGAGATGCTGTCGAGCCGCGTCGCCGACCTCGAGGGGCGCCTTGCCACCCAAGGCAAGCTGCTCGCCGAGCGCGACTATGAGAACAACCAGCTGCGCCAGGCCAACGAGAGCAATGAGCGCATCATCAAGGAGCTGCGCGTCGAGATCGCCGCCTTGAGCGGCGGCAAGTCGTCGGCCCCGTTCGAAGCGCTGCGCGCGGAAAAGACCGCGCTGGAGGAGCAGCTCCGCAGCGCGCGTGACGAGCGCGCCAGACTCCAGCGCGACATCAACGCGATCCAGCAGCAGGCGGAAAGCTCCTGGGCGACCGAGCGGATGGAGAACGCGCTGCTGCGCGAGCGCATCAACGACATCGCCGCCGAGGTCGCCAAGCTGGCGATGCAGCTCGAAGGCCCGAACTCGCCGATCGAGGCGCTGCTCGCGGCCGACGCCAGCCAGGCCGCCAAGCCGGCGCCGCGCCCGGCCAACGATGCTGCCACCAACGGCGCGGCCACGGCCACCCTGCCCGAGGGCGGTGGAACGCTCGCCGAGCGCATCCGCGCCCTCCAGGCCCACGCCTCCCGCGCCCGCCAGCAGGGCGCCTAACCGGGCCGAAACCCGGCCTACCAGCGAATGGCATGGCTTGCGATAGGTTTTCCGGCCCTACGGCGCCTGGAAACTTGACACCTTCGGCCCGCACTTCTAAATCGCGGGCTCCAATGTGCCGGCCGGCCGCAAGTCCGGCCGCCTGCATGATGGTCCCGGGCGCATAGCTCAGCGGGAGAGCGTTCCCTTCACACGGGAGAGGTCCAAGGTTCGATCCCTTGTGCGCCCACCATTAATGCCTTGGAATCAGCCACTTAGCGACGCGGTTCTCCGAGTATGTGCCCCAAAAAAGCTGGGGCACAACAAGGGCACGAAGCGAGCAATGATGGCGCGACGGCCTCGGAGCGGCTCGGCTGCTCATCGTGCGACCGTCCGATGTTCTCGCCACCCAACCGATGTAGGCGACCTCGTTTGTCTCGATGCGCTCTTGTCTGCGACGTTCCTGCACTGTTTCTCTCTGCCTTTAGTGCTTCTCAGGCGGTGAGCGATCACTCTGCCGAGCAGCAGGACTTCGGCTGCGCGCCTAAAGAAAATCCCGCCAGCCACATAGGGCTGACGGGTTCTCGTTTGCCAGTGCGTATCCGCGGTACTCGTCACCCATCCGCGATGGCGCATCGTGCAGCCATAACGGTTGACGTTGGATTACCGCTCACGATCTTAGCGGCTTCGTTCGACGTCGTCCGTAAGACCGATGGCGACGGCAGACAAGTTGAAAGTATACACTTTCCGCCCCTCAAAAACCTCACCGAGCGGCGACGCAGGCCGCCGCGTAGTAGCTCGAAGCTCTTCAGAATCATGGACAGTCTCTGATTTGCGTTTGGGTTCTGCGAGCGCACGCAGCTGGCTGACCTCATCGGCCCGGATCTTCACTCGGGGGTCCCGGTGCCAGACATCTCGAATGCGGTTTTCGGACCAACTATCGAGCCTGCGGCTTAATCTGCGAAGCACAGCCTTCAGCGACTCGCCGGCATCGCTCGCCGGCCAACTTTCGCAGAAGGTCTGCGGCCTCGAGCAGAAGATGAAGCCAAGCCGGGCGCGACTGGCCCAGCTGATCGCTCGCCGCAGAAATGTCCGGGCCATAAAGGTCCTCGTCGAGGCGGACTGCACTGGCGGAGGTGCTCAATGCCGACGCGACCAGGCACGAAACACCATGTGCCCATTTCGATTTTAAAAATGTGATCCTCAACAGAGCGAGGACGTGGTGGCGAGCTTCAGGCGGATCGGCAGTCCGTCTGGATGGGGAAGCGTGTGGGCGCTCGACTGGATGAGGATTGTCTCCAATTGGAGACAAAATTACCGAGGGGATCGTCAGCCATACCGCGATCACCGGCATCCTAAGTACCTCGCAGATTATCGATTCCTAGTAGCTCGGTCGGAGAGCAAGCTACTGCGTGTCGTGGGCATGGAAACGAAGAACCCGATTCGCTGCGGGGCGTTTTTGCCCGCCCGCCTCCGATGTGCACGCCACCGGGATTTTACTTCCGCAACTATCTAATAACTATGAAGAATCCCGCCCGTCTTTGACCGCGAGTGTTGCAAGCCGGCTACAGCAACGTAGAGGCGAACGACGTACTCTTAATCGGGCACGGAGCCAAACGCATCCGATTCATTGAACTCGTATTTCTGGGGAGACACTCGCATGAAAAGGCTTTTAGCGGCTGCAGCCGGAACACTAACTCTGGGGCTGGTCGCTCCCGCCAGTGCGGCGGATCTGGCCGCGCGGCCATATACGAAGGCGCCTCCGATGATTGCTGCTGTTTACGACTGGAGCGGCTCTTACATCGGCATCAACGGCGGCGGCGGTTCAAGCCACAAGTGCTGGGATTTTGTGGATGCAGCCGGCATTTTCGGTGTCCCAGGCGCTCTGGTCGGCGAGGGTTGCCACAATGCTGTCGGGGGCACGGTCGGTGGTCAGATTGGCTATCGCTGGCAGTCGGCAAATTGGGTGTTCGGTTTCGAAGGCCAAGGCAACTGGGCTGACTTCAGAGGCGACAACACGAGCTTGGCGTTTGGCACTGATCGCAATCGCTCTCGCATCGACTCTTTTGGTCTGATTACCGGGCAGGTCGGTTACGCATGGAACAATGTTTTGTTCTACGTCAAGGGCGGCGCCGCGGTCGTCGGCGACAAGTATGATGTGTTTGATATTCCGACTGGCGCGCTCTTGTCGTCGGCGCGTGAAACCCGTTGGGGTGGCACCGTTGGCGCGGGCCTCGAGTATGGCTTTGCTCCGAACTGGTCGGTTGGCATCGAGTACAACCACATCTTCCTGGGCGATCGCACGATCGACTTCACCACGCCGGCTGGAGCCTTCGCAGGTAGCGACCGCATCCGCCAAGACGTTGACATGGGCTTGGTCCGCCTGAACTACAAGTTCGGCGGTCCGACGATCGCGAGGTACTGAGCAGCTTCATAAAAGAACAGGGGCCGGCTCTTAGAGCCGGCCATCTTCTTTGGAAGGCTCGAATGACAAAGACCTTCAGGCCAAACGTCCCTTCGCAGCTCGCCGTTGAGCTCAACGAGGCACTCGCTTCGGGTGAACCTCACACAATTTGCGGAGTATCGGGCAGGCACTCAGACAATTCAACATTTCAGAACTCTCAAAAAAAAACTGGACTGCAGCGTACAAGCATCTATCGCGCGTTCGGCGACCAACGGCTTCCGAATTTTTCAACAATTCTCAGTGTGCTCACCGCCATGGGCTTGCAGATCAAACTAGTTCCACGCACTGGCGGCAAGGGAGCGTCTAGGACATGATCAGGGCTCTCCAAAACAAGTTCAATCTCGACTGACGCGAGCCCGTTTCGGGAGAGCAAAAGCCCCGCCGGTTCGCGCTAGCGGGCCTGTGTGCTAGCAACTTGGCGTGCCGCGCGGATCGTGCGGAACGTCGCGGCACCGGCCGCAGGAGCTGTCATAAGGTAGCACCTGCGGCCTACATATCCGCGGGGGCTCGGACGCCGCCGCACCTGATGGAAGCCCGTTGTTCTCGTTTTGCGGAATGTTCTCATGCTGCCTCGGGTACTGGCCTGTTTCCGAGCACGGTGGCCTAGTTTGAAAATCACAGTGGCCTGATTTGAGGAACCGGCCCGGAACTTTCGCGTTTGAATTGCCGGTTACGTCATGGAGGAAGGCCATGGGAGCGCGCCGCCGATTTAGCCAGTCTTCGCCCTTGGAAGAACGACTTGCCGAAGAAGCGAAAAGCCTACGCGAGCAAGCCAAGAAGCTCCCGCATGGACCGCAGCGGGAAGCCTTACTGCGTAGAGCCCGACAAAACGAGGTTGGCGCTCACATGACCGAATGGCTTATGTCGCCCGGCTTGCAGCCGCCGGAGTAAAGCGTAAGATTCAGGTGATTTGCGAAACCAAATGGGGGGCAGCGTGACGGCGCCAGACCTCGTTTTCATAATCACCATGGTTGGATTGGGCGCTCTATCCACGGTCCTCGCGTATATGCTGGTGCTGAGCCTCTAAGGCGCCCGTAAATCTCCGAAATGGACAGAGAGTAACGCCGCCTCAGTTGGCGGGCCTGTTCTGCGGGTGCAGGTTCGCGCTGGCGGGCCTATCACCTCGTGCTCAAAGGTGACGCCCTCGGGATCGTTCTCATCGAGCCATGCCTGCGCAACCTCTTCGGTCGCGAAGACCTTCAGAACCTCGCCCTGATCGTAAATCCAAACGGTCATAATTCGCGCTCCGGGACGTCCGCTCTTGGTCTTGGATGCACGCGCGCGTCAACCAGGACCTCCGTGATGGCGTCGCGGAGGCTGTCCCGATCAAGGATCTGGATTTCAATGGTGGTTGCCGCGTCGCGCTCGCGCGTGAGATAGTCGGCCAGCGCCTTCATGGTGTCGTCGTAGCTCTGCTCGATCTGCTCGGCGGGGTGAGGCGAGCCATCTTCACGATCCTCCCGCGCTGGACTTCTTCTCCTCTTGCCGCTTCCATTTTTGGAGATAGCCCATGCGCGATCTGGCACTGAACCGAAGAAGGCACTTCTCAGGGTTTGAGAATCGGCGATAGCGCCTATCGCGGAGATCTCGCAGGAAATCGCAAAGGCTGGCTCGCGCGAAGCACGACGGAAGTCGGCAGTGACGGCTCCGGAATAGGGGACGTGGAAAAGGTTTGCGACCGGATCGTGAACTGACAGAAACCGCTGAGTCTGACGGGACGATTTAAGCCGCTTTATGATCCGCTCGCGTCGCGGGGTCGGCGGGTGAGAATTCTCAGCGCGGTGGTTGAGAGCTTTGTGGTGGCGATGGTCGATCGGTGTGAAAGCCCATCTCGCCCTTGGGTTGGTACGTGATCATGACGCGCGGCGGCGTGGCGCCGAATTTCAAGGCCTTCTTGAATAAGCCGCTGCGCAGCGCGCGAGTCTCTTCGGCGCTGGATTAAGACCTCGAGAACGAGCCCTTTCTGGTCAACAGCGCGCCAGAGCCAATGTTGTTCGGCCGCGTCGAGATAGCGATTTCGTTCAGATGCCATTTGTCGCCGCGCGCGGAGCGCGCTGGCGGATCCAAAAGGAGAACGCCTTGCCGAATTGGTTCCCCGCTGGCGCACGGTTTAATAGGTCACGACAATGCCGCGCGCCGCCAGCATTTCCTCGACAATGCGCGAGCTTAAGGAAACGGGAAATACATCCAAACGGCATAGCAGATCACTTCCGGTGGGAAACCATGACGGCGAGAAAGAACCCCGGGAGGTTGGCATGCCGCTCGTCTGCCCGCTCGGCCGCTCCAATTCGTTAATTTGACCGTGCCTTCTGCCCTCAACCCTCGGCTGCTCCGTCCTGTCAACGCCATGCAGCTGAAGCACTACACTCTTCACGTATTCAAACCGATGCGAACAATTGTTTTCGCGGCGTCTCCTTTCTTTGAGGTCAGCGACGACTCCTCATCTTGCCCCCGGAGTAGCGGAAAGGGCCGTCCACCCCAGCACGAGAGCCCGGTGCGGCTGGCCCGCACGCGTTTGGCCCTTTACACCGCATTTTGGTGCTCCGGGCCGGGAAGCCCAATCGTTGTGGGGCGCTAAGCACGGCGCCGCAGACACTTACCGAAGCGATCGGCGATGGGATCTCGAACACAAATGCGCAAAACTGCTTCATTCACGATCTGAAGCATAGCCGGGTCTTAGGCTATTCGGACCCGGCCATCGCAAGCGCGGCGACAAGCGCCGCGATGCTGTTTTTCAAGCGAAAGGAAGTCGGGGTCTCCACGCTCGCGATCGAATTTCAGTCGGACCCCGTTGTCGATCTGTTCGAGGAGCCCGCGCCGGCTTCGAGTTCATCGAGGATTTCCTCTCGGTGGCGGTCTGCTTGATGGTGTCACCACAGCGACGCTCTGGCGCGAGACACTCAGGTAACTACATCCTGAGGCGCGCGAACTGCATCGACGCGTGCTCCGCCTCGGGAAGGGAGTAGCCTGAGGCGATGCTCAACAACGACTTACAGAACGCAGGCGTGAGCTTGCCGCGGTGGATCACGACGTTCTCGTGCCCCGTGGCGGCTTGAGCGCTCTGCCATTGCCGATTGTAGCCGCGCTGTTCATGGGACTTCACGTGGCAAGCGGCGAAGTCGGCGACGCCCAGCGTGGCCAACTGCGAGGCACGTACCGGCAGCTTGGTATGGATGTGCACCCACATCGGATTTGGCGTCCTACCACTGCGCAGCGCCTTGGGCTGCAGCTTGATCTCGAACAGCGTCGCTGGCTCGATCTTCAAGGCTTGGGGTGAATACACAGACGCAAGTTCTTCGGCCGCCCGCAACTGTTCAAGGTACTTCTGCGACGGAAACGCATAGGTCTTCATGCAATCGATCGTGATCGCCGCCTTTTGCGCGTTCACTGAGTTTGCCTGTCCCTGAACCTCGGACAACATCGCCTTAAGCCGGACTATTTTGTTGTGCACTTCGGTCATTTGCGCAGGCTTGAGTAGGCCACGTCGGCGGGGCTCCTCCAGCGCGGCTACACAGGTCTTAATCTCGATGGCCTGCGTCTGCAGGCGCTTAAGGACGAGATCCACGACGTGGTCGGCGTCCTCAGGCTTCATCTGGCGCGCTTGCGAGACGGCGCTTTGCTGAGCCGGCAGATCGAACTGCAGCAGCTCGTCCAATCGCTTGAGTAATCCCGTCAGTGCGTTCCTGGAGGGCGGAGCCTCCCACATCGCCAGGTGCCCGGTCGCCGATGATGACGCCCTCGCGCGTGCCTCCTCCGCACTCGCGAGTTTCTTCGTACCCAGATCCGAGAGTACGATAACCTTGGCCGTAGAGGCCGTGGCAGCGTCGGGCCTGGCGAGCTGCGGCTCGCGCAGCCTGGCCGTTGAACTCCCCTCGCCTGCGGCCGGTGCGCGCTTGCCTTTCCCCTTCCTGCGCGCCGCGTGGTTCTCAGCCGCTAAGTCGCTCTTTTCCGATATCGCAGTCTGGGCAGGCGGCTCCACTTGCCTCTTTGGCTGCACTGCCAAAAGTCGCGTGACTTGATGCGCGGTGACCCATGCACCTTCCATGATCTGGTCCAACTGATCCAATAGAAGGTCGGCATCCGTTCCAGCATCCCTTAGCCTGGCACCGATGCGTTCCACCCCTGAGGCCAATTCCGAATGCCGTTCCATGACTCCTTCCAGAACGGTGCAGTGCTCTGCGTCGAGTGGCTCTCCGTCCTCGTTCAGAACGGCTTTGTACGTCGAGAGGAATGCCGGAAAAGCATCCTGGATATAGGTCCCGAGCAGACGCACCCGCCCGTTCTCATCCATGAGGGCGTCCCTCACGGTTGGTTCAAACGTGCTCGCCTGAGACTCAATCAGAAGCTTCGCGAGCTTAATCCGCGCTTCCAGATACAAGCACCCATCATAAAGTGCCGAGCCGGTATGCAGGCGTTGTGCGGCTTGGTTGGCCTTCCGCATCTCGGGCGTCGTGCTTGGCAAGTTGGCAGTGGTCTCGCAGACGGACTGCATCCGTTCCGAGCGTAACAGCTTCTTTCCCCACCACTCGATGACAGGCACATGGTCCTTCACCATACTGGAAGCCACTCGGCTCAACTGGTCGGGGGTAGCGTTGGATTCGAGAATCTGCTGGAAGACCTTTTCCGATTTCTTTCTGCGCTTTTCCAAGGCGTCGATAATCGCCCCGCCCACAAGCTTGCCTTGATGCCCCGCATCGAGCACGGCATAGCAGTATCGACGGGCCTTAGCGTCGGACAGAATGCTCCGCGCCACGGCCGGGCGCACGCTCGCGTAGTACTCCAGAACTGCCGAGCCTGCTTTGACGAACCGATCGGCCAGCTCTAGCGCCTCCTCCGAGTTCTGGGCTTGCATGCCCGCATTACCGCAAGCGGCAAGTTCCTCACGCAGGCGGCCCATGTGTCGCCTTGCTGCGTTGATTTCTTCCTCTGACGAGGAAATGGAGACTGCCACACCGGAAGTTGGCTGGCTGGCGACCGGCGCCGTGTCTCCACCCTCCGACACTGAGGTAAAGCCGCGCCGCCGCGCAGTGACTGCACGTGGCGCAGCGGCTGCACGTGCCGCAGCGCCTAGGATTCGATCTGGGCCGACGGAGGGGCCGGAAGACCTGTCGCCAAGGGCATCGTCGGCACCGCGCGCCGTGCTAGCGGAGGGCGTCCCTCTATCTTGGGGCCCAGAGCGCATCCGCTCCACAACGGAATCGAACGATTGACTGCCTTCCCCAGGGGCTAGACTTGAGTGCGAGCGTGAACTGCTCGATCCGGCTCCAGCATCTCCAGTGCGCGATCTTCCAGATCGGCCAATGCCCGTCATATTCCATCTCCAATCAAGTCGAGAATGCGCAGCCTGTCTGGATAGACAGGCTGGCTGACGAGTAGCTGACGAAGGGCGTTTTTCCGGTTGCACAGGAAACCCACACCGCCGTGGATCGTGGTCGAGTAGCTCGGCCATTTGGCGTTGCCCTCACAGATCCGGGCAGACGGCTTTGGCGAGTAGGCCGGCGGAATCTCACCGCCGGCCTCTCAAGGATCCCAGCGTGAGACTCTCGCGTCACTAGGCTCCCATCAGGCGAACGAGCCGCGTATGCCGATCTTCCATTGTGCGAACAACCCGGGACGTTCGCGAGATAGTCGTTCGAGAACGCGGCCGGTCTTGGCCTTGCGACCCCATAAAGCGTTTGAACTTCCGCATCATCCAAGCCTCGATTGTCTGATTGACGTATCGAAGGATTGACCCAGAGGCGCCGGCCTGAATCGACCGTAATACACAATCCCCCGGCAGGAGGGGATTGAGCTGCCGAGCGATGTCAGCCATTGACACATGGGTCCGTTTTCGGAGGTTAAATCCCGGATTGCCGCCCGCATAAACTTCAGCGCCGAAGCGCTGAGCCGAGGCAGAAAACTGCAAAACACCGAGGCGTTTTGTGAGTTCTTTGCCCGTCGCGGCCGGAAGCAGTAGCCGAGGAAGTCAAACTTGACGTTCGAAACCGGGCATATGTCACGCGCGAGGAGCACGATCCGGCGCGAGCGCTTCCTTCAAGTTCACTTCTGAACCGGCCCCTGCAATAGCGAAATACCAGTCCGCCCCAGCCCGCTCTCATCATTCCGAATCGTCTTGTCCCCCAGCCAATCTTCGAACAGCGCGCTCCAGGTAATACGAGGGATCATCGTCACACGAATCCGTCTCGCAGCTCTCTTGACATCGCTATCCTCGACTTTGGAAAGATACTTTGTAGGCCTGACTACTCGGTGCCACTGGTCGTTCTCGTTCTTCGTCCACACTTTGGGATGCTGTTGAGGATCAAGCACCCAGTTATTGCGACCCACGTGAACAAAATCCATTTCCGCTAGACGGGGTTCCATACCTCCTACGCCAGGACGTGATAAGACCACCGGATGATCACCGTCCATTCGCAGTTCATGCTCCAGCAGGATATCGCCCGCGTTCTCGGCGAGCGGATAAGTAACGCGTAGATCTACCACGGACGTGATATCGTTACGCCCGAACTGTTGGCGAAAATGGTCTCCCCCTGATCCTGACCGAGCCTCCGGCTCCTAAAAGCCCTATAGTTTCGTCACCCAACCTGATATCTGAAAAATCGCGCGTGCTTACCCGGATCATCGTAAGTACTGGAATAGCCTCCACCCACCGACAGTTGCAGCCCGCTCGGCTTTCTCCGAACAAAATCCGAGTACTCCTGCGGGTTACTGGCGATGTGCATGATTTCACTGGACAAGAATCTCTTCACTTTGCGCATGAAAGATTCTCAGTCGACGATCTTGATAATGGGCGGATTGGAACGCAGGGAGTATGGCGTCGCGCCCGCCGACGACGACCCACCTCGCTCCAGGCCGGCAACCGCTTCCGCAAAACGGAGCCACCGATTCTGCCATACATCAGATCGCTCCCGATCGGCAAAATGCACGCGATTGAGTCGTGCCGCGACAAGCTTTGCCGAGGAGGATATACAACCTAGCTGACCACAACCTGACCAAAGCATCTGTCCGCACTCCGATGCGACTGCCAAGCACTCTGCGGAAGACTTATTGGCCGTCAAGCTCTCTAGGATCGGGGCGCTTCGGCTCAGACGGAACAACTTGCTGACGCGCGGTCGTGCACCATGCGAATTCCGGAGCAAGTCGCCCACCGATTCCGAGATGATGCACCATTCTGATCAGACGTAGAATGACAACAACTTTTTTTCCCGCGTCCGGATGGAGCAGAACCGACATTGCTTGGCGAGTGACCATCACGTGGGTTTGCTAGCCCAGAAGAGTCGGCGCCCAATGTGAGCCTTGCAGGAAGACGCCGCCATGCAAATCACCAAAATTATCGCTCGCCCCACCAGAATTGCCAGCGACAGATTGCGTTCGGTCATCAGGGCATCAGGTGCGACTAGGAGACTGAGACACAGACCTCAGACGTGTTGTCACTATCCAGGATGCGAATGCAATCCATCCAAAGAATTGATTTCACACTTCATGTGCTGCCGGGTAGGGAAAGCGCCGTGCATCACGCAACATGGTAGGTTTGCTGTCGGTAAAGCTGCGATGAGTACGTGATCATGGACGCCGCGATCGGATTGTAGGCACGGTTTTGCCCGGTGCGGCCAACTTCATGTCACCCCCCGTCTTTGGATTGTGCGGCCGTTGAGCAGTTCATTCCACAGCGTCTCGGTGATTTTATAAAAGTTAGAAAAAGGAAGGCGCGGCAGGACGGCCTCGTTATGGCGTTCTCCAGCTGAGCGTAGCCGCGCTTGGCCATCACTGTCGCTCCAGTGATCGGAGCACGAAGGAGACTCACCTTCCAGGCCGAATGAGGAAGTTCGTTGCTCAAGCACGGAACGTCTGCGGGCGTGTGAGGCTTTGCAAATTGAGGGCCGCGATGCAAATTGCCTATCATCGCTGCTCCCCATCAAACCTGCGGCCGTGCGGCTGCGCTCGCCATCGGGAGCATCGATCGTGATGAGGAGATTTAGATCCAGACCATGGAACGGCATTGTCACTGCTCCGCCATGTGAATGCATCGGTCCAAACCATCGATTTCACCAATCAATGTGTTCTCGGCAATCATCTCGAACTCAGGATGTCGGCGACAACTACCGGGATTGTTCCGGCGCTGAGCGGGGTGCTGCCCGCCTATCGATGCATTTGATTGATTGCCGCCTATGTCCCGGTGGCGAGAGCACATTCGACGTCACCAAGATGCATGCGCGCCACGTGAGACAGTGAACAACGCCAGTCGAGCTTACAATGGAATCCCGATCCAGTATGCGATTCGCCAGCACCGCTGCTCTTCGTCTATTCCGGATTCCAACGCTTACGCGGAGGCCGGACTGTTCAATTCCGCGCATGCTCGAACCTGACGTGGTGGGTGTCTTGGCGTGACTTAATAGGAGGTCGCGGAATGCGAACGCTACTCGTTGATCATGAGACAGACCCAGCGCGCGTTGTACAAGAAGCACTCTCCGATTGCGGTTTTGCCGTTGACGTAGCGTGCACCCTGGACGAGGCGGCCGCCGCTTTTTGTTGCGCCAGCTATGACATTCTCTTGCTCGAGTTGGTTCTACCGGATGGGGACGGCTTGGATTGGCTGAAGCAGTTGAGACGTGACGGACATTCGATGCCTGCCGTGATGATGAGTAACTTCAACGAGCTCGGTAGGCGCATAGCGCTATTTAATGGCGGTGCGGACGACTTCCTGCCCAAGCCCGTATCTACTGATGAACTCATCGCACGGATGCGCGCTACTCTGCGCCGATCAACGCAAATGACGGCCCCCATCGTTACCTTTGGCAATCTGCGATTCGATTCGATCGGTCGGCAAGCGTCGGTCAATGGTCGACCGCTGAAGATTGCCCGCCGCGAGGTGTGCATTCTCGAACATCTGCTCAGCCGCGCCGGCCGCACCGTGGCTCGCGCGTCATTGCAGGATAGCCTCTATGCATTTGACGACGAGGTCTCCACCAATGCGCTTGAGGTCGGAATCTATCGTTTGCGCGGTCATTTGAGTCAGTCCGGTGCGTCGCTACGGATCAAAACCGCGCGCGGGATCGGCTACGTCCTTGAATTGAAATGCGCGGCATCGACCGCGCAGCCAATCGAACTTGAAAGAAAAGACCATCTTGAGCATCATTCTTGACAAGCATGCCGGCGTCACTCGAAGATCGATCGCCGCCAACGGCCTTTCGTCCACCTTTCTTCCTTGTCTTTCGCAGCTTTTGTGCGTAATCGTCCTGCTATTCCCGGCTGCTGCCGTAGCTCAGATCAAGCGGGATGATGGAGGTGGGCCGCAGCGTACGGCTGCCGACGGCATTAGCGGAACGCTGACCCTTTCCTCTTCGCTGGGTAAGACGATTCATCTGCCAGCGCCAGCTGCGAGCATCTTTATCGCAGATCCTACGGTCGCGGACTATCAGGCACCTTCGAACAAGACCATCTTCGTTTTCGGCAAAAAATCCGGGCGGACCACCTTGTTCGCACTGAACGAGGGCGGGGAGGCCCTCGCTGAACTGCGTGTTGTCGTCACGCAGCCGATCGAGGATCTGCGCGCCACGCTGAAAGCCCAGGTCGGCGACTATCCCATCCAGGTAAGCTACACCCCGCGCGGGGCCATCCTTAGCGGTACGGCGCCCAATGCGGAGATCGTCGACATAGCGATGAAAGTGACCGAGCAGTTTCTTGGGTCTGGTGCGCTCGTCGTCAACAAGATTCAGGTGGCGGGGTCATTGCAGGTGAATCTGAGCGTGCGGGTGGCGGAGGTCTCCCGGAGCGCTATGAAGGAGCTCGGCGTCAACCTCTCCGCTTCCGGTCAAGCTGGCCCTTTCACTCTCGGCTTGGTCAGTGGCAGTGGTGGTGGATACGGCGCGCCGCAGGGCGGCGGTACGGCGAAGATAGGAGTCAACACTGGCCATGTGAACGTCAGCGCTATGCTCGATGCACTGGCTCACGAGCGCCTCGCTTCCGTACTTGCTGAACCGAACCTCACCGCAATGTCAGGCGAATCCGCCAGCTTCCTCGCCGGCGGCGAATTTCCCATTCCGGTGTTGCAGGACAATCGGCAGGTCTCTGTCGAGTTCCGTCACTTCGGCGTCAGCCTGGAGTTTGTACCGACCGTTCTCAGTAACAATCAGATCAATATCCGCGTGAAGCCTGAAGTCAGCGAACTATCGTCACAAGGTGCTGTCAACATCAACGGCATCTCCGTGCCGGCTCTCTCCACCCGGCGTGCGAACACGGTTGTCGAGCTCGCCAGCGGCCAAAGCTTTGCAATTGGTGGGCTTATCCGGCGCAACTTCAGCACTGAGATCACGACTTTCCCCTGGCTCGGCGACGTTCCGATACTTGGTGCGCTATTTCGCTCATCGTCATTTCAACAGGATGAGACGGAACTCGTGATCATCGTCACGCCTTACGTCGTGCGGCCAAGATCGAACTCGAAGCAGATGAGTGCGCCCACCGACCGCATCGCTCCGCCCTCAGACCTCGCGCGCAGTCTGACGAACACATTGGCAACGCGCTCGCCTGTTCGCAGTGCTCCCCCGATAAGCGTACCAGGCGCGACAAGGGGCACCGGCCACATCATCGAATGAGGATCGACCAATGAGATTACGATTCGTGCGCCCCCTCATCGGTCTGACGGCCAGTCTAGGTGGCTGCGCTAGCACCGCGCCGACTTACCTCGAGCCGACCGCGCAAGCGATCCTGGTTGAACAGGAGAAGAACGTCTTACTGTTACAGACCCTTGGAGGGCCCGAACGGCAGCGTCTGCGTTATTTCATAGCAAGTACCGGTCGCGGTCGGTATGACGCGCTGCATCTTGATATCGTCGGCTCACGTCGGCTCGGGGCGCAGATAGCAGCTGAGGCCCGCGCAATGGGCGTCGACGCTCTCAACATCCGCCTGTACAGTCCATTCATCGATAGGCGTGATGGCTCTGCCGCCCGAATCGAGGCGATTACGTACGAGGCGCGCCCTCCCGTTTGTCCGTCGATTGCGATCGTCGGCCCTTCAGTGAACGACAATTCTTTCGATCCGACGCTTGGCTGCTCGATCCGCAACAACTTGGCCGGCATGGTCAACGATCCGCGCGACTTGATTGACAATCAGGCCGTTGTGCCGAGTGATGGCAATCGTGCGGCCATTCCCGTTGCCACATACAAAACCTTCGCGACCGGCAATAACAGCAATTTGGGTATAGCTAACAACAAGCTGCCATCAGATCCCACGTCTGCCGGCACCCAGACCGTGCAGCCGTCTCGATAGCGAGAACATCAGTCGTTCGATGCGACCTCATTCACAACACGAACTAGACTTGGCCGGCGGCAAAGAGTGCTTTTGCGACAGCCTCGAAATACTGGACAGGAATGGAATTGCCAAGGCTAGCGTTGCAGATTAGCTCACGGACCAGGACGTGATCATCGACGATACTGAGACGAAGGCGCCTCGCTTCATCAAAGAGCCGTGAAGCCGCCTCCCCATCGCCGCGGCAAACCAGGACCGGGACGCCCGTTTCGCCACGGATGTAGCGTACCCCGACCAGCAGCTCGCGCCCAGTCAAGATCAATGTCGCGCGACGCACGCCGAGTGGAGACTCGCTCGCCTGCTCCCGCCGAAGGCGTCGGTGTTCGCGTTTCACCTCCGGACTGCCTTGCTGCTCCTTGTCCTCGCGCTTCATATCGCTCTTAGTCATGCGCATGCCGCGCAAAAACAACCAGCGTTGGACGAGGAGGTCGACCAATCCGCCGATCAGAAATGCACCACTTGCAATCCCGATCAACAGTTTCACCTGAATGAACACGAACTCGAAGCAGCCCGTGCCGCAAACCGGCAGATAGACCAGTGTCTTCCACGCGCCGACAACGACGAGGAGAAAGATCGCGCCGAGGCAGAAGACCTTGAACAAGGTCTTGCCAAGCTCGATGAGGGAACGCAAAGAGGCGATGCGCTTCAGTCCGTTGATGGGATCAATGTTCTCGAATTTCGGCGTCATCGGCTCCGAGGAGAACACTAATCCACCATTGGCCAGGACCGTCGTCAGAATTGCGCAGGTGACCATACTCCCAAGAAGCGGGCCAACAATTCTCAGTGCAAGTTCGGGCAAGACGCCGAGCGCAAGATCGACCGCAATATTGAACGGCTTATCAAGCAGCTTGTCAGTCAGCATGAGCGCTTCACGACCTTTGTCGTAGATGGAACTCGCTTCTATCCAGAGATAGCCGAGACCGGCGCAAGCGCTGAGGGCCCTGACTAGATCCGTGCTATGCGGAACCATGCCTTTCTTGCGCGAATCGCTTAGCTTCTTTTCAGTGGGGGCGAGCGTTTTCTCTTCGCTCGTGTCGCTCACTTCAGTTTCCTTTCAAGCCTCTCCAGCGCTCGGCTCGACTGTATGATTTCGGATTGCATGTATTCGATGAGATAGATCGTATAAGTGACCATGACGATCGCAAAGCCTATATTCTTGATCGTCAACGATAGGTCCCGCGGGTTGAATTGCGGCGCAAAGCGCCCGAGCAGGAGCGCGGATATGTCGGCCAGCAAGAGGAACGCTACCACAGGTCCAGAGACCAGGACGGCGGTACGTATGATGCTGTCGAGCACGCCCCACAACTCCAGTGTCCCTTGCATGCTCAGCGTGGGTCCAAGCTGATAAGCCGGCCAAACCAGATAGCTGCCGTAAAGCCCGCTGATCATGGTTTGCAGCCCCCCCGTGACGACGAAGATCGTGATCGCGGTGGTACCGATAAGCAGTCCCGTCGCCGAAGCCTGACTGCGTGTCGCGGGATCGGCGGGAGTGACTACGCTGCTGATGCCCCGTTGCGTGTCGATGAACTCGCCGACGGCCTGAAGACTCCAGAGGGGAATACTGAGCAGGGCGCCGATCAGCAGGCCGACACACGTCTCCTTAAGACCGAGTAGCGGGATCTTGAGCAGACGGGTGTCCGGATCTAGCTCCTTCAGGCCATCGGCGATGTGCGCCAAGTATGGTAGTTCGAGTGCAACGGCCAGGCAACCGCGGATCAGGCCGCCGATCTGCGGACGCGTGAATACCGGAAGCACCAGCATAATGCCCACGGGGCGGGCCGCACCAAGGCTGGCAGCAACGACGAGTTCGATGGTTGCCTGGATCAGGCTTTGCGTGTTGGTGGTTGACAGATCATACATGACGGGCGGCTGCTAGTAGCCCGTCGTGAGCGCGGGAAAATCAGTGAAGATCTGCTTGGCTTGTTCGATGAGCGGGGCGCTCAGCACCGGAGCAAACAAACCTATAATCCCAACAATAACCAAAAGCTTCACAGTCAGTGGCAATGTCTGATCCTGGATCTGCGTTGCCGCCTGGATGATGCCGATGACGGTTTCGGCGACCGCCGCTGCAATGAGCGGCGGCAGAACCCAGGTCATGAAAAGCACCAGTGATCGGCTCATATAAGGGAGAATAGTGGCCTCATCCATGCTCACCCTCCAGGTGTTGTATAGCTCAGCACTAGCCCGTGCATAAGCCGCGACCAGCCGTCAATCGCCACGAATAGGAACAGCTTGAAAGGAACTGAGATCACTGTCGGAGACACCATTGACATGCCCATGGCCATCAGAATGGTCGTTACGATCAGATCGATAGTGATAAACGGAAGGTATAGCAAAAACCCGATTTCGAAGGCACGCTTGAGTTCTGAGATTAGAAAAGATGGGACGAGAATGACAAAATCATCGGCTGTGGCTCTGCCGCGCATCTCTTCCGGCCAGACACGTTCGGTCGAGGACAGGAAGAAGTCTCGCTGTTCTTCATTGGTGAAGTTCTTGAGATAGGCTCGCAGCGGCTCCTGCCCCTCTTTCGCAGCGGCTACCCAATCCTCGAGCGTTTGATAGCGGAGCTGCAGATCGGCGACTCGATTGTAGCTCTGCTCAAAGACGGGGGCGCTCGTGAAAGCGGTGAGCATCAATGCCGCGCCGTATAGAACGATGTTCGGTGGAATCGACTGGGTCCCAAGCGCATTGCGAACGAGGAAGAGAACGACAGATACCTTTACGAACGCCGTGGTCGTGACGACAGCGAAGACCAACAAGCCGAGCGCGGCCGTGACCGCAAGAAGCGGCAGTATTGCTGGTTCAATGTTAGTCATTGCCCGCTAACCCGCCACGCAGTCTAACGCCGAGCTCGTCCCCAATACGTACTATGTCGCCACTCCCGATACGTACGCCGTTTGCAAGGATATCGACCGGGCCATCGACCGGCCGGCCAAGTTCGAATACATATCCTTTGCTGATGCTTCTCAAGGCTCCCAGCGTGATGGGCCAGCGGCCGCATTCAAAGACAAGCGAAATCTCAATATCGTCGAGATCGGCTTCCGAAGGCGGCTGCTGTGAACCGGGTAGTGTCGTCATATGCGCATACTCCAGAGGGCGCGGCCGCAAGCGAAACGGTCCGTGCAGGATCAGGTGGTTGCCAGTGACATCTGCCGCGGTCCATAACCGGCCCGCAGTGAGGATGATCTGACCGCGGGCGAATGGCATTACATCCGGCAACAAAGCGTCGCCCTTACGCGTTTTGCGAAGAAGCGAGGCTGACGCCCGGAGGGAGCCGACCTCTCCTGCAACTGTAACGGGTAACTGTGCGGGGACCTCACACAACTGTCGCGGCAATTGGCCGAGCAGCTTGCCTAAGGCGCGGAACGCCGGCGGTATCGGTCCGTCAAGAGGCGAGAAAAGAAATAGGCGACCTTTGCCCCTGACCGGACCGTAGATGATGTCGAGTTCGATATAAGGCCCGTTCTTCTCGGCCTTTCCAACATGAAGGAGTCGCAGTTGCTGCTCTGTCTCAGTCTCCAGGTGCGCGAGCAACGGTTCAAGTGCAAGTTCGAGAACCAGCGAACGACTTGGCTCGGAAAGTAAAGCTAGGCCACTCTGTACTGTCGAGATCAAGGCCTCGGCAAGCGCATGCGGTATCGACAACACGAGCTCATCATCGCCGAGGCCCCAAACGCAATCGAGCATCGACAGAGCCGGAGGTTCCTCCTGCCACACAAGTCGTTCCAGTCGCACCGACAGCGGCTTGTCGCAAAGGTTACTCCGCAAAGAGGCGGAGGGCCGCACGTTTCTGTTGAGCCACGTTACGAGACTCTGCGTTAAACGCTGGGTTGGCTCGTACTTCGCGTATGCGTCCGCGCGAGTTGCAGGAGGCGGCTGTACAGGGCAGCGCATTTGCTTCCCAACTGGACTAGCTGTCATCAAATTGAACCGCCCGCCACCGGCATGGGCAAACCCCTCCCATGGCGAAGCAAGACTTCATCATCGGCCTCTAACTCGGCTGTTACTTCCGAATGGGTATCGGCCGCACGCCGGACGTCGGTCTCGATTTGTCGCCATTTATGAGTCGCTGCGGAACGCTTCGCCCAGTGCGCACGCCTCTCGGATGCGGCTGTCTCGGCCTGCTTTTGAGCGATACACGCCTCCTCAAGTGTGCGGCGTTTCGAGGTGATCTCGATCGCGAGCCTCTCAAGGGTGAGCTGGCAATGATCGAGTTCAACGACGGACAAGGTACCGGCCGACATCAACTGTTGGTAAACCTCCGCCTGGGCCTCTGTATGATGCTTTTCAGCAATTGCAAGTTCCTGCCATGCGTGCTCCGCGGCCGAGGTCGCGATATGAAGCTTGGCTTGCATATTGGACAACTCACTACGAGCACTACGCTCGCGCATATCCTTTACTTGCCGCAAGCTCGAAACGTGTATGCAACTCATGCGGTCAGATGGCACATCCATGTGACGGTTTCCTCAAAAGTGGACGCATCGTTTTCACCTTGGCGTAAAAACTCGCGCAGATCATCGATCGAAGCGACAGCTCGGTCCGTCAGCGGATCGCTGCCTTGCTTGTATTCACCAACCTTGATCAAAAATTCGGCCTCTGCATGACGGGAGATAAGATCACGGAAGAGGGATGCTGCCTTGCGATGCGGTGCAGATACGACGGCATCCATGACGCGGCTGCGGCTCGACAGTACATCGATGGCGGGGAAATGCGCCCGCGCCGCGAGAGAGCGTGAAAGAACGATATGACCATCGAGAATGCCACGCGTTTCCTCGGCGATTGGATCGCCCGTGCCGTCACCTTCCACAAGGACGGTATAGAAGGCCGTGATTGAGCCACGCTCACTCATACCAGCGCGCTCCAGCAAACCTGGCAACATTGCAAAGACAGAGGGAGGAAAGCCCCGGCGGGTCGGTGGCTCACCGGCAGCAAGCCCGATCTCGCGCATAGCGCGGCTAAATCGCGTCAATGAATCCATCATCAGAACGACGCGCAGGCCTTGATCGCGAAAATATTCGGCGAGCGCGGTTGCCGTATAAGCACATTGCGCCCGCTCCGTCGCTGAGCGATCGGAGGTCTCAACGACGACGACCGTGCGGCGGAGGGCAGTCTCCCCAAGATGCCGCTCGATGAATTCACGCACTTCGCGTCCACGCTCGCCTATCAGCGCAATCACGGTCACGTCAGCGACCGCGCCTTTTACGATCTGCGACAGTAACGTCGACTTGCCGCCACCAGGCTCTCCATAAATGCCGATGCGCTGGCCCTCGCCGCATGTCAGAAGACCATCCAAGGCGCGAACACCGAGTGGTAGAGGGCGATCGATGATGCACCTTGTCATTGGATTTGGCGCTTTGCCGCGCAGCGGACGCGTCTCCATGGCTTTGACTGCGCCCCTGCCATCGAGAGGACGGCCGAAGCTGTCGATCACCCGCCCAAGCAAATTGGGGCCGACCGGCACTTCGTGCATTCGGCCAGTGGCAACGACTTCTGCGCGGCCGGACATGCCTTGCAGGTCACCGATCGGCGTCAGCAGCACGCCGTCCTGCAAGAGACCGATCACCTCGGCCTCAAGCGACCATCCGGTGCGCGGATCCTTGAGCACACAAACTTCTCCAATACGAGCATCCGGCAAAACTGCATGGATTAACGTGCCGAGCGCCCGCGTGATCCGCCCGCGTACGGCACGCGTGTCCACATGGCTTGCCGTAGTTCGCAGACGCGCCAGCGCCGCGTGCAGAGTCCCGTCTCCATCAGGACAGCTATGGTCTGGTCTCGGCGCCGTCACTATTCCTCTGCCTCATGATCTAAACCAAAGCCCAAACGCAGTGCGCGGAGCTGCGCGTCAAGTCCGAGATGGATATTGCCAAATTCGCTCCACAGCACGCATTCGTTTGCTGACAGCGCCGGGTCCGGAATAATTCGGACCGCCGGCCGGTCCTCCCGTCCGTCACAGGCAGCAAATTCGCGCGTAAGCGCATCAGCATCCATGGGGGACGCATGAAGGGTCAGTTTTGCCCCGCCATATCTGTGCGAAATCGTGTGACGAACCGTCCTCACCAACATCTCGCCGGGATCGAAATCGCCCAGTAGATTAGTTACGATGTCCATCACGAGCGCTGACAGTTCCTGCTCCAAAACGGCCTTTCGTCGTGCCACTTCCGAGGCAGCCTGCGCCACCAGCTGTGCCATTTCCTCGGCGCCGGCCCTCACCCCCTCGGCATGGCCGCGCGCACGCTCCTTCTGAAAAGCTCTGCGCGTCCAGCCGCGAACGCGCTTCAGATTTCGCTCGGCCACGGCACGCGCCTCGAGGGCGCTCTGCCAAATCTCGAGATCCCTCGCCTCTATGAGTGGCCCAAGCGGGCGGATGTGCGGAGCGACGGGCGGCGCAGTTTCGTCGGCTGTCATCCCGCTGGGGCCTCCCTCGTCAAATGGGCCAACACCGGTGAAAACAATTGGCCCGCGGCATCGCGGTGTTCAGTCCCCGGATTGTCGGCGGCCGTTCCGACAGCTAGGCGTAGAAGCACGCGGCGGCAATCAAGCGTTGACGCTTCATCGAGCCAAGCGCCGAGGCAGGCATGTCCATCGTCTTCAATCCCTAGCGCGAGTTCTTGAGGATCAGCAATTAATCTGGTCGAAACCGCATGCGCTGCATGTCGGATCCCGAAAGCCTGCACCTCGGTGCCGACGTGCTCGACCAGAACGGCGACATCATGCTTTGAAATCAGCCTTGTCAGCGAACGGGCATGCCAAATGCCGCCGGCGAGCAGGGCAGCCCTGCTCGGATCATGCCCGAGGAGAAGGTCTGGCCCGAAGTCACTTCCGTTCAAGCCCATTTCATCTTCAAGCAGCAACGCTTGCAGTCTTACCTGCAGCCTAGGACTCTTCTGCAGTCGCACCAAAGTCGCGGCCGAGAGGTTCGCGTCAAGACGCGCGGCAAGGCGGGTCGGATGAATCGTGGCAGCAAGCTTACGAATACCTACAGAGGCTAGTTTCAGCGGATCATGCCGCTCGGCAGACGGATTCGGTCTCGTCATGTCGGATACCACACTACGCCGCATTAGGCTTAATCGCTTTGCGAATCATCTCCATAGCAGAGACAGCCGAGCGCCCACCAACAGCGCTAACTTTCTGAGATGATTGCCTGCGCTGGCGCCCACGAGCGCTCAGCAAGACGCAGGACAGCACGCCGAATACAGACCCGCCGAGAGCCATGCCAACCGCAACCAATGGCGTCGAAATGACTCCAGATGCTTGGGCGAAACCAGCCGCAGCCGCCGGTCGCGGCTCTAGTGCGGGCCGCTCGACTGAGACGAAAACAACAGCCACCTTGTCATAGGATAAGCCCTCGATGCTGTTGGCGACGAGCATTTTAATCTGCGGCAGCAAGATTGAGAGATTTGCCCTCGAGTCATGTCGGATGAAAACCGACGC
The DNA here is from genome assembly GCF_023073835.1 of Bradyrhizobium sp. 153. Taxonomy (NCBI): domain Bacteria; kingdom Pseudomonadati; phylum Pseudomonadota; class Alphaproteobacteria; order Hyphomicrobiales; family Nitrobacteraceae; genus Bradyrhizobium; species Bradyrhizobium sp. 153. Next base: position 25,821 of record NZ_JADPKH010000069.1, read on the forward strand.
CGAAGATGGCGTGGTGTCACGTCGCAACAGGTCGTTCTTTGGCAGAACAACGTGGACGCGCGCCGAGAGGACACCATCGATATCACTGATCGTGCGAGATAATTCCTCGCTCAGCGCATAGACGTAACGGGCGCGCTCCTCGATTGGCGAAGCAATCAGACCCGCCGCGCTGAACACTTCGCCTAGACTCTTGAAAGCGTGGCGCGGCAACCCTTCGCCATTCAGCAGGTCGATTGCGGAAGCAATCTGAGTCTGCTCGACCTGGATCGTGATAGTCCCGTCCTTAGCAGCAACGCGGACCGCATCGACCCCGTTCTTGAGGAGGACCGCAAGCATCTCATTGGCCTCACGCTCCTGAACTTTCGTGTAGAGATCGGCTTTGCAACCAACCAGGGCAAGCAGGAGCGGCAGCAGAGCCAGAAGTTGAAGCCGCTTGCGGAATGGGCACGCCTGACCGCTTTCGCGATCGATTAAACCAATCATTCGCCCCACTCAGCCCGCCGATATCAGCTTATTCAGAGATGAACCGAGGCTACCGATGCCATTTGAAATGAGTGTTACCTGGATGACGCTGTCAGAAACATCCTTCAGATTCGCCAACATCGCCTCGAAGTCACCTGCGCCACTGGGGGCGCCCGGCACACCCGCTCCCGCTTTGCCCGGCTGCAGCAATAGGGGCTCCGACGTCGACCCGGTCTCCGCACCTTTTGGAACTGCATTGACCGGATACATCGCAGAAAGGTTCTGGAGGATGCGATCGCCCAGCGGGCTCGCCTGTGTTGTTGCACGCGATACCTCGGATATCGGCGGAACGGGCGCCGCTCCCGTTACTGGAGGCGCAAGGTCTGGAACCGAAGCCGCTTGCAAGAGGCTCTGCTGAAACTGGACCTGCTCGTCGACCGCTGTTGCCGAACAGGCCTTGGACAGGCCTTCTAGATTGTGAGAGATCGGCGCAGCGCCTAACATCATCATGGAAAGACTCGCTCTCATCGAGATGTGATACGACCAGCCGTTCAAGCCGATTAGCGGCTCAATGTCCTAGACAGGCCAGCTGACGACAAGCTGACGAGTTCGCCCGCAACATCGCCATCTAAAGATCACGTTTCGCGTTCACGTACCGAACGTACTCCTGTTAGTTTAAGTCAACGAGAACCATGAATGCTCATCCGATCCATAATCCCGCACGTTTTGAACGGAGTTCTGTGTGTCGCCGTTTTCGTTTCCGGCGGAACACAGATCGCGCGCGGCGCTCCCCTGTCGCTGCCCTCGACCCCTTATCGGTATACGGTTCTGGATCAGGAGCTTTCTGCCGCGCTGCAGGAATTCGGCAACAACCTCAATATTAAAGTCACCATCAGCGCCGAGGTGAAGGGTCGGATTCGCGGGCACATGCCGGACCTGCCACCGCGCGACTTCCTTGATCATCTGACTCAACTCTACAATCTTCAATGGTATTACGATGGGCTCGTGCTTTACGTCTCTACCGCAAAGGAAGCGCAAACTCGTCTGCTTGTCCTAACTTCAATCAGCTGCGACGCGCTCAAGGCAACCCTCGATGCGCTCGCCATTTCCGACGAACGCTACATCATGAGATCGGCTCCGGGAAATGGCCTAGTCCTTGCGTCCGGTCCACCACGCTTCATCGCACTCGTGGATCAGACGCTCAATGGTCTTGTGGCGGAGGCGCAGGCGCGACCTCGCTCCGTCGAGATGCCGTCCCGGGAATCTGTGCTGATGTTATATCGCGGCGCCTCCGCGACGATCGTTCGGGATGGGCGAACTGAAGGCCCGTACTCTTCAGACATGCCGCGCCAGGAAGGTGCCTTGCCTGCGCAAGGGCCGGGCCCAAGATGATACAGCTCAATCAGCCGTTACGCGGGTTGTGCAAGGAGCCTGGACCGATCGTCCGGTCAGACGCCGCACAAGCACGGCGAGACGTACGTGTCGTAAATCGGCTCCAGAACACGAGAATTGCCGCTGCGCCACCTTGTCCACCAGTATCCGGATGTCCGGCGGTAGTGTGCGGGAGGTTCTGCAAAAGCTGAGCGGCTGAAGCGGTCATAGTAAATCCGGTGCTTGCGAAGATCACCGCCCATAGCGGAGCAAGGACCACCACGACCGTGACGAAGATTAGGACGGATGGCTCTGCCGTCAAACAGCTTATTGCGTCGGACAGGGATCCTGAAACCGCTGATCCAGCGTGCGGTGCAGGAAGCTATCGAAGCCGCGATGGCGGAGGCGCTGGGCGCGGCGAGGCGCGGCTGGGCTATCGCTCCGGCTACTATACACGCTCGCTGATCACCCGGGGTGAAGGTGCCGCAGGACCGTCAGGGGCGGTTCTCGACCGAGCTTCAACGCTATCAGCGCTCGGAGAAGGCACTGTTAGCGGCGCTGGCGTTCGGACATCAGTCTTGAATGCTCGCGGTTTTGCGACTGCACCACATTTTGCGGCTTGGACGGGGTTAACACCGAGGGCACAGTCGAGCGGCGGGAAAGAAAGGTTCGGGGCGGTATCAAAGCGTGGAAATCGGCAACTACGGACGCTCTTGATCCTTGGTGCGACCTCAATCATCAAGCTTGGCAAGCGAGGCTTGAAAGTCCCGCTCTGGATTCGGATCATGCTGCAAAGACGGCCGTCAAGCTCATAGCGGTGGCGTTCGCCAATAACTTGCGCGCACCATCTGGGCCTTGCTGTCAGAGGCGGCATCTATCATGCGCCGCCTGCAATGCTGAAAACCTAATCTTAAGAACTCTCCGGCGGAAGAAGAAGGCTGCCAAGGAGGCAAGGTGCAAATCTGGATGGACCCCGAATGACGACATTCCCGGTAGCAATCAGGACCGCCTGACTCACTGCGCTTCGAGCGCGAGAAATTGATTGGGCGATTGCTTCCGCGGATATCATCGTGGCCAGCGGCCAGGCGCCGCGTTTACAGGTCGAACATATGACCGCACCGTCGTCCCTTGTTCAACCAGAGAAAGATCTTGCAGCCCGGGCCGTTCCACATATGAGTCAGAGCCCCTTTTGGATGCCGATCGGGAGTCCCAGTCCAATGCCGATCGAGACCCGTGTCAGCCACGACGGGCTGGTGTGGATCAGTGGGAACTATTACAGCATACCCGACCATACGCGGCGCATTGTCGAGGTGCAGCAATTGCCCGATGTAATCCCATTCTCGATCAAGGCGCAATCGTTGCCGTCCATCCCGTTCTGGAGAAGGCCGCCGGCGAACTCGCGTCGCGCCCGAGCATCGACAGGCGGCCAACCGGTCCAGGTCGCGACCTGGCGTATCCGAAACCCTCGTCGATCGGGCCGGCGATCACATGCCAAGCCGGTCGCTGGGGTTTTACCAAGGTGTTGCAAACGGCTCCCCCAATCGGAAGGCCGGCCATAACCATGCACGCGCAGCCGGCAGCGACCGACAACGTCAGGAAAGGCCTAGTCGCACTCAAGATGCCACGTGCGCTCAGAATGCTGGACACCACCTGCGGCGAATTGAAAGAGGGTGAGGTCACCTGGATTGAGGCGCTCGATCACGCTTATCGAGGAGCTGACGGTCCGCGACAGTCGCCGTGTCAGCACCGCGCTGAGAATGTCTCGCCTGACCACCGTCAAAACCCTCGCTGGCTTCGACTTCGCATCCAGCCCTCGCTCGATCGCAATCGCATTCTGGAGCTTGCCGAATTGAATTCATCTGCTTGCGACACCGGCAAGAGCCATCTCGCGACGGCACTCGCGGTCGAGGCCGTGAAGGCGGGAAAGAGCGTCGCGTTCGCCACGCTCGCGGACATCGTCATCACCACTTTGCGCGAGCACCTGCGGTTCCTCGCCCGCGCCTCCCTCCTTGTCGTCGACGAGATCGGTTACCTCCAGGTCGTACCTGGCGGCGGCAATCTGTCTTCCAGTTGGTGAACGCCCGCTATGACAAGGGCGCGGTGATCCTCACTTCGAACCGGCCACGGCAATTGCTTGATCGACTGCTTCACCACACAATTGTTGTCAAAATCGAGGGATCGAGCTATCGGCTCCGCCAGCACGCCGCTCTCGTCCCGGAAAACGTCCTCTTGCCAACCCGCCGCAGCCCAGCGCCGCGGCCGCCCGCCTGGAAGGACCAACGACGATTCCGATAGCGGCTGATCCCGGAACCACAATCGCCGTCACCCAGGGAAATCTGGACATTCTCACGGAAAGTTCGCTGCCGTTGACAGATGTCCATGATCTCCGCCAGGTACAGCAGCCATCTGCAATCGAACGTAAGTGATGTCGGCGAGCCAGATCCGGTTCGCTGCTGCGGCCCTAAAGTTACGATCGATGAGGTTTGGCGCGATCGGCAGGCCATGACGGCTGTCGGCAACGCGGTGCGGCCGGGGCCATGATGGCGCCGATGCATTAGGCATTCGATCCGGCCACGGCTGGCGCCAAGTCCCTGTGCCCGCAGCGCGGCATGGACCCGTGGGTTGCCGTCCCCGCGCGCCGCTGTCCTGATGAACTCGAATGTCAGTCAAGAGCGCAGCATTGGTGGTCGTGCGTGCTCTGTCCGGACGCTCGCGCCAGGCGTAATAGCCGGCCCGCGAGACCTCGACCGCGGCGCACATCAGCCGCCGGGCAGGTATCGCGATGGTCCTCGATGAAGCGGAAGCTCGTGTCCGCGTTCCGGCAAAGATCGCGATCGACTTTTTAGAATGTCCCGCTCGATGGGCATCCGCTCGTTCTCCTCGGCAAACGGGCGATCTCGGGAGCCTGGTCCGCCGACCTCGGCGCCGTCTGCGTGCTGTGGCGCCGCGTCGCCGATGCCGGCTCCTGCCGGAGCTTCTCTATGCAGCGCCGCAACACCGAACCGCGCAGACCGAGTTCCTTGCCAACGGTTCTGATCGATCGGCCACTCGACACAAGAAGCGTAGCCGCCTGTCGCTCGTACTCCTCGGTAAACAATCGACGTTGACGTACTTCCATTCGACGCGTCCTGGCTCTCTGAGCCTACTACAGGTGTCCACTCATTCGGAGGAGGTTCGCGTAGCTGCGCACCGTCAGCTTCTCGAAAGCTAAGCCTCCTAGGCAGAAGGTGTCGATCTGGGCCCGGCGTTCGCTGTTGGATCTGCCAAAGGAGAATCCGATGGATCCGTTCCACAATCTCGGCCAATTCGAGCCTCCGGATTTCGCCCGGACGGACTACGACGAGCTGCAACAGCTCCCAGTTGATCAAGCGGGGTTTCAGCAGCACCTAAACGAGTTGCACCTGCGCGAGCGCCCGCCCCGCAATGCAAATCGTCGCGGCGACCCTTATAATGTGTCGAACAGGGATGCGGACTGGTTGGACCACGGGGAAGGCATCTCGCGGTCGACGTGGAATCCGCCCACCGAATCTGAACAGGGGAGCAATCAGCATGTGCTTTTTGCGGCCGCAAGTCGCGATGGCCAGTTGCCAGCCGGCAGTTTCAGTCCGACGGACGTTTGGCACGGCCTGGATTCAGCGGTCCACTTGCCGACGCATAGTGTCGACCAGCAGGAGTATTCGTGGGCGAACGCCGATGATGATTGGCCAACGACCTCCACTGTTCCTTGGGAGCAACATCACGGGGGATCGTTCCTCGACCCGCGGCCATGGCTCGGCGATGGCAATACTTCAGAAGAAGGGCACTGGTTAGCCCCGGCAGAGGCGCAGTGGGTCCAAGCATTGAGCGACGGGCGGGTCTCCCCCGCCGCTGGCGGTCCGACGAACGTTGAAGGCCCCGTCCTCCAGCAATCGCAGCTTGATGAAATCCTGAACAGTTGGGCTGGCGAGGAGGAGCAGACAGAAGACGAGGACCGGCAAGAGGCGGTAAGACGAATCAAAGCCTGGGGAGAGGCCGGCGACGTCTATGCACGGCTGGAGCTACCATACCTGTGCCTAACGACCTTGCCCCCCGCCTTTCCGCCCGATCTCCGGACGCTCGACGTCAGCGAAAACGAGTTGATGCACCTACCCGACAACCTACCGGCCGAACTCCGGACGCTCGACGCCCGCGGCAATCGCATGACAAGCCTGCCTGAGACCTTGCCGGCGGCACTTCAGTTACTCGCCATCGGCAGCAATGAGCTAACCAGCCTGCCCGTAACACTTCCGGATGGCCTTCAGACACTCGCCGTCGCCAGCAACCGGTTGGCCAGCCTGCCTGAAACCCTGCCGGCCGAGCTCCAGCAGCTCGATGTTCGCAGTAACCGGCTGACCAGCCTGCCGGAGACCCTTCCGACCGGACTTCAGTTACTTGAGGTCGGCGGCAACAGGCTGACCAGCCTGCCCGACACTCTACCGCCCGAACTCCAAGAGCTCGAAGCCGACGGCAACTGGCTGACCCGCCTGCCCGACAGCCTCCCCGCCGAGCTCCAGTTGCTCTTCGTCCGTGACAACCGACTGACTAGCCTGCCCGAGACGCTCCCGCCTGAGCTCCAGAGGCTTCATGCCGGCGGCAACAGGCTGACCAGCTTGCCCGAGACCCTCCCGGCCGAGCTTCAGGTGCTCGAGGTGCGAGACAACCGGTTAGCCAGCCTGCCGGAGACCCTGCTAACGCAGCTAGATTCTGGGTGTATGGTTTATCTGGAGGATAATCCGCTGCCCGAGCGGGTGCAGACGAATCTGGCGATGGCCCTGAATGCGCGAGGCTATACCGGCCCTCGGGTCTTCTTCTCAATGGGCCGGGAACCGGCGGTGAATCATGAGCGGCCGCTGGCGCAGGCTGTGGCCGATTGGGTCGAGGGGGAGCCGGAGGTTCTGGCCGCCTGGCAGAACTTCGCTGACGAGGCGGGTGCGCCGGAATACGCGCGCTTCCTCGACAGGCTGCGGGACACCGTAAATTCTGGCAATCCCCAGTTCCGGCAGGCCGTGATTGAGGATCTGCGGCAGGCGGCGACCAGGCCGCAATTGCGCCAGCAGTACTTTCAGCTGGCTTTCGAAGCGAGCGAGAGCTGCGAGGATCGCATCACTTTAACCTGGAACGGCATGCAGACCGCACGCTTGAACGCTGAAGTCGAGGATGGCGCCTATGACAATCGGCTTGACGATCTCGTTCAGCAGGGCCGCGTCCTGTTCCGCCTGGACGCGCTCGAGCAGATCGCCAGGGAGAAGGTCAACTCGCTCCGCTTTGTCGATGAGATCGAAGTCTATCTGGCCTATCAGGTCAAGCTGCGCGAGCGGCTTGAGTTACGGCACATCGCCCCGGACATGCGCTTCTTCGGCGTGTCCTGGGTCACTGAGTACGACCTCAGCACGGCTGAGATGCGGGTGCGCGACGAGGAGGAGACGGGGTTGGCCGACTATCTGGCAACTCGGTGGCAACCCTGGGAGACGGTGCTGAGCCGGATCGCACCCGAACCCCATGCACAGATGCAGCATCGGCTGCTCGAGGCGATGGGGGAGGAGTTCGACAGCCGACTCCAGCAACGGCTCGCCGGTCATGAGCTAATCGGGAACAGCGATGCCGAGCGGCAGTTCGGAGCGCAGATCCGCGATGAGATCGTCCGCGAGATCAAGGGCGCGCTGACGCGTCAGGTGCTCGCGGACCATGCGCTTGAGCTGTGAAGCGGCCATCGCGTTGCAAGGAGCTGTCAATCCTGTTTTCACTCAGGCGTCGGCGCGTCATGGTCGGCTCCAGACGCCCGCGCGGAGGCGCGGAGGGACCATCTGTGAAAATGTAGTGCTCGGCCGGCACGATCTAACCGCACGGCGGCGCTCGATCTTTTTTCGAACGATTGCCGCGGCGGGCGCGCCCGGCAGCGGCGCAGGTGCTTCATCACCTTTCGCAACATCGACCGACTGCCGCCATCGTTTACGTAATCTGCCGCCAGGCAATCAGGCTATTCCATCCGGGGTGAGACGAGGACTGGTTGACTGGCTCATCGCATAGGCGTTCGGAATTTCCTTTGTACCTCCTGACGAGCCCAGCGGGTGCCGAGTCGCTCGGCGGCATAACGATGCGGCAAATCCCTGCATCACAGCTGGTATCGGCCATGGCGTATGCAGGAAAACCCCAATCAGCCGATCAATTGGAGTTCACGCTGAGTGCTATGCCGGGTAAAGCGTGACGTGAGACTTCCTGCCCACGAGCAAGCCAGGAGACGAACACAGGGATCTTACGAGCGGGTTTCGACACCCCTTTTCCAAGCACCACGCTTGCCGCACGCAACGGGGCTAGCGCAAGAGAGGCGCGTCGCAAATCAAACTGTATCACATTTCTCTTATGCCCCAGCAGTTCCCTGGCGCACTTAGCACCCACGGGGGGTTCCCAAAAAGGCCCTGCTCACCTAGTTGGTAATTGAGACAACAGAACCAATACGTCCGCTACTATTAGCTATGCCGGGTAACTTCTGTAGGGCGGCACGCCAGCGCAGCGGGCGGGTGCTTGCATTGCGCGATATCGTGCACCGATCGTTGCGGACAACGTGATTTGGTCCGCGCAATCGGAATACGCTGCGCTGTCGCCATTGCTTGTATTGCAGTTGTGGCTCATCAAGCGTCCCACGTTGTCGAGTTAACGCATTTAGTCTTGAGCGCATATAAATCGCAGGTCCAGGCAGACGTTGGCGAGCACTCAATGCGAGGCGCTCTCGCATCGACACGCAACACCGATCCGCTGCATTGATCTTCCGAGCATTTTTGCTTCAACGCGTCGCGCAAAGCTCCTGGTCAGGAGTCCGGCCGATCGCGCACTCAATGCGTTCGCGCATAGCTGGATCGATATCTTTGGCGCCGAGCAACTTTGGCGCCGGCGGCTCTTGCATTTGAAGAGCTGGTCTATCCCAGCTAGCGCAACTGCAGAGCCCCAGAGTAGCGAAGAGAGCCGAGCACGAAAGCAAACAAAATGAACCCAAGCGCCACCGCACTGACTTACGAGGTGAATTCATGCGGTCCTTCTTGGATTGACTGCTGCGCCTGTGAGTCGGCTGCAAGGAACGTGTTGCTGAGTTCCTCGGACGGCGCGTCGTCGTCCTTTGCAGCTGCGAGTGTAATGGATCCAACAGGCTGGATTGTGAAGTCCGAGGCAAGGTCCTGATAGGATAGAACAGCAAGATCGATCCCATTACGGGTGAGAAAGCCGCGGACAAAGCGTCGTATATCCATCGAAGCAAGGATAACGGGCCGGATCTGCCCCCGAACTACGTTCGAATGGATCTGACGCATTTTTGAAAGCAGCGCCTCGCTTTGCTCGTCGCTCAAAACCAGGTAGGGTCCTTTGGCAGTCTCTCGAACCGCGCTGCGCACGATATCCTCGGTTTGACGTTCGATGATAAATACCGGAACGACGCGGTGTGCGTTGGCATAGCGGTGGCAGATTTGCCGTCTCAGACCGGAGCGAACATGTTCCGTGAGCAAAACGACGTTTTGTTCACGTCCGCTCCATTCGGCCAATGCTTCCAAGACCAGCCGTGTGTTCCGGATCGGAATACCCTCCTCCAGGAGGCGCCGCAAGACGTCGGCTACTTTAGGGATCGGCGTCGTACGCAACACCTCCTTGACCAGATCGGAATATTCCGTCTCCATGCGAGCCAGCAACTGGCGCGTCTCCTGGATACCCACCAAGCACTGTGCATAGCGGGTCAACGCCGAATGGACGCGCAAGGCCAGGATTTCAATGGGACGGTGGTGCCCGATGCCGGCTGCTTTGAGAGCCGGTGCATTGCTCTGTTCAATCCAGATTTGATCCGTCTCCCGGTCATGCCGAAACGGGATGCCACTCAATTCAATGTTGGCCGGATCGTCGTGGAGTGCGAGCTGCGTTGGATCAATTAACTCCTGCTCGACGGGCACGCCCTCGACATCCACCCTGTACTGCAAGTCTGGCAAGCGCTCGTCGACCTCGATGGGGATGCGCGGAATTGTGATGCCGAGATCAGACGAGATCAGTCCCGAAACGCGTGCAATGTGCTGTTGCAATTCTTCTTTGTCGATCGCCCGTGTCAGACTTGACGCAAGGAACAATGCGATGGGAAGCGCCTCCGCAGGCACGATATCCTTGTTAGACTGTGTGGGAGCCGGGCGAGAGATATCAGCGCTTTTCTTGCCGCTTTGGGTCGCACCGTCGGCAAAGCTCGCTGCCGCAAAGACTGCAGCCAAGACGAGAAAGACAGGGAGCGGAAAACCCGGAATAGCCCCCATTACAACCAGGACGCCGGCAGACAGCCGCAATGCGTGCGAGTTTGCTGTGAGCTGGTTAACGATGTCGGTCCCAAGATTGAGCCTTACAACCCCATTTACTCGAGTGATGATTGTCGCAGCTGTAATCGAGAGCAGCAGCGAGGGAATTTGTGAGATTAACGCATCACCTATGGTCAGCAGGGTATATTGATGCAGCGCCGCCTGGAAAGACATTCCCTTGGAGAGCAGGCCGATGGTGATCCCGCCCAGCATGTTGACGCAGATAACCACCAATCCTGCGATGGCGTCGCCCTTCACGAATTTCATGGCGCCATCCATAGCCCCGTAAAGCTGACTTTCTTTCTCCAATGTAGCGCGCCGGCTGCGGGCTTCATTCTGATCGATATGGCCATTGCGCAATTCCGCATCGATTCCCATCTGCTTGCCTGGCAGAGCATCGAGCGTGAACCGCGCCGCCACCTCGGCCACGCGTTCAGCCCCCTTGGCCACGACGATGAACTGCACCATGGTCACGACTAAAAATATGACAATGCCGACGACGATATTTCCCGATATGACGAAATCACCGAACGTGCGAATGATGCTGCCCGCATCCCCCTCAGCCAAGATCAGCCGCGTCGTTGAGACGGTGAGCGCCAGACGGAATACCGTGGAAATCAGAATGACGCCTGGCAAGGACGAGAAATCAAGTGGAGTGCTAATATAGAGAGCGACCATCAGCAGCAATATGGCGAAGCCCAGATTGAAGCCGACGAGCGTATCAATCGCCACTATCGGGATCGGCATGATCATCATGCCGACCGTCAGAAGCAGCATCAACGCGACCATCAAATCGGAGCTGGCCGACGCGCGCGCAATGATCTTACGCAGGACGCTGGTCATGGGGACCTTCCGATCGTTGATTGATCAGGCCAGTGCTCTCACGCAACGAGACATAGCGTTGGAAAGCGGCGAGCGCCTCGTCTATGAGGCCGGCCCGCCGCAGGGCGTGGCTACGCAACAGCATCAAAGAGATACGCGCCGAGGGTTCGTCATCAAGTGCGTTCAGTCTATCTAGGACCTGCAACGCCTCACCTCCGAGGCCTTCCAAGATGAGGGCATAGGCGAGAATCCGTAATAGATCGACATCTCGCGAGTCGTTGCCGACGATGAGTCGCAAGAGAGCCACGCATTCTGCGCTCTGCCCACATGCAAGGTGAAGATAGGAAAGTGTACAGAGCAAATCGCGCTCCTGCCCGGAACTCAGTGAGACGTTATCGGATTCGGAAACGTTGGTCGTCCGTTGCGCTCCATCGGAGTTGAACATTGTTAGGCTTCGATCAAGCTATTCCGATTCTGGCGGAGCAGCGCTAGCCAGTGCAGTCCCTGCCGTAGGACGACGATACCGTCCCCCGCCATCGAATCCGCAGGCGCGGCCGCCAGTTTATGGACGAGACGTTCCAGAACAATGCTATACCGCTCTGCCCGCAGCATGTCCGGATGACGTAGGCTTGGAGTGACGAAGGAGAGTAGATCGTGCGCGATATCGCGCCCGTAGAGCGATGCCACCCCAGCGGGCTGCTCGATCTCATAAATGCGAGTGCGCATCTCGTTGAGACTGACACGCCAGACTGCATCAATATCTTTGGCCTCCGATGCGGCTTCGATCGCTACATCCAGCGACATAGAAGGCGTGTTCAGCTCGCCCCAGATCGACGCACGCTCCTTCTCGCCATTTGCACGAGCACCGTCCGCCTCACCTTTATTGGGTTGGATGGTCGGCCCTATCACTGGTTCATGATGGTCCTCGCTGAGTCTCTGCGAAGCAGCGCCAGGCCCGACATCGTAGCGGGAAACCTTTGACATGACGATCTCCTTATCCTTCCTTAGGGGCAGGAAAGCCTAATACGGAACGGCAACAACGCGGCCATTGCGGCTTAGCAGCACACGCCCATCCTCGATTCGAGTGACCGCCCATCCCTCGGCCAAGAGAGCGCCGACGAAATACTTCTGCCCACCGACAAGCAGATAGGGCTGGGATCCGCGCGAAACAGCTTCGATCGCGATTGAGGATGGCTGCTTTTCCTCCTTGACGATCACTCCGTTCACCAGTGTGACCGCACCGTATGTACGAGCATCGAACCATTGCTGGAGCTCCTGCCATTTCGCAACGGTTGCAGGCGTGACTTTTCCCTCAGCGCTAACAAAACCCGGCCCCGAACCAACCCTGATATCGAGCAGGCCCGCCTTATCAATTTCCTGTTTCAGCACTTCGGCTGCAGCCTGAGCTCGCCGATCGTTAGGCCGGTTCGTGCCCAGCTTGGGTACAAGCTCTGCGGCAGGCGGCGCAATGCCGGTCGGTGCACTTCCGGTGGCTTTGAAGAAAATGGTCGAGAGACCGCCTACACCAAGAAAGCTGAGGAGCACGAGGGCGAGAGCTGAGATCCAAACGCGCGAGAGGCTGATCGACCGAGCCTCAACTGCATTCTGCATCGACCAGCGAATAGACATGGCGCCCGCACGAATGACGGCGGGAAGAAAAAGAACAACACGTTCACCTGCGGCAATATCCCCTTCGCCCTCTGGGGTGCTTACGGCTGCAAGAGCCTCAAGCTCGATTGAATTGCCAACGAGGGTGATACGTAGGTGATGCGGCTCAAGCCCTTGTTCGACGAAAACCATATCCGCGTCGAGGCCGCTACCGATAAGGCTCGTTCCGGCAGCCGCCTTCCCGCTTAGCCCGACATAAGGTCCCGACAGTACCTCGAAATGTAAGGAGGCGGCCTCATTCACGGACAATTCTCCGAACCATGACGAGCACGGCAGGGCGATTGGTCGCACGACTCATTCCTAGGCCGCACCACTCACATCACCCGATGACGGGAAAGGCGGAGCGACGATTCGCCCCGCCTTTGACCGTTATCCGTTGACGCGCTCGCTGGCCGCCTTCCTCTCACTCGAGAGCTCGGTCGTCAGTGCACGCAACCGTATGTCCTGCACCATGGCCTGCTGGTTAACCGCCTTCAATTCGTCGATCAGTTTCTCGAAAGTACCCGTCCCACCAACGTTATCGGCCGCCGAGCTACCGCCGCTGGAACTCGCGGACTTGCTATCAGTCTTGCTATCAGTCTTGCTATTTGCCTTGCTGTCATGGGTGTCGTGGGTACCACCAGTAGAAGAGCTAGTAGAACTTGTTTTGGTCATATCGCTTCACCTTCCGTTTTTTTGCCGCCATCAATGGCAACACTCCACTGACGTCGAAGAACCGGCGTCAGGTATCCTCTTCTGTTTCAGCTATAGCTTCGCGAAGATTTGACATGTTTCGCTCCATCGCCTGCATCGCGACGCTGGCAAGAACCGAACCGAAAGCCGATTCGAACTTCTGACGATCAGTTACCGACTGCGAGCTGCCACTGTCAGAATTGGTATGGATGACGCCTTCGATTGCCCCGGCCATCTGGTGCCTCTCACTTCAGTTCCGCCAAAACGGTGGTATCACCACCGAGCGATTCACATTGCTTACGCTACTGGGACTAGCTGTCGAGAAGCTGACGAGAATGAGAACAACCTCACTATCGTCAACGTCAACCCAGCTGAGAGCGCGCATTCGCAGGTACATGCCGCGACTGCCACCGCGCGAATTTCTCGGCCCCACTTTCAATCTCTACATTATGCCGACGAGCGCCAGATCGCGGCGCCTGCCCGACGCACCTCATCACATTGCTCGATCAGCAATGGTGTGATGGCAAGTCAGAGGCAAAACCGCGCGCAGTTGGAAATGCTGCCGCGGGAATCGGCGGTGATGTTGTTTCGTGGCTCCACAGCGATCGTCACTCGGGACTGACGACCGCAGGCACCTGCTTTGCGAAAGCGTCAGAACAGCGTCGTGCTTGCACATGCTCTGAGCCGGAGATGAGTTTCATGAGCACGATGACGCCTCTCCGGGATGTTAAGACGACCGACATTGGCTCGTCCTGCTCCGTCTAAAAGTCGTCAGCTTCTCGAAAGCTCGCCCCCTTAATATGAAAGCTCGATCTTACGACGCCGACGTCAAGTATTTACCGCAATGGAATGGAATGAACCTATGCAGCTCAACAGCATTTCGCTGCCCGCCAGTGCAGATCCAGCTCAGTTCGGGCTTGTTCCGGGGGCTTCGTCGGCCTTGGGATCATCCGCGCAGACCCCCGGCCAGATTCGGCAAGGCGAACCTTCGATGTTCGAGGCAATGGTGTCCATCTGCTCGCGGGAAGAGAAATCCGACGTTCCCTCCACGCCGCCGGATCTGCTGCAATCAGAGCTACAGATCCCGCAGGATTCGCTGGACCAGTTGTCAGCGCACGCGAAGGCGGCGATCGAGGCGGTGATGAAGGATCCGTTTCTTTCTTCCTCGGTCGATTCTTCCTCGGTCGATTCCTCGTCGGTCGATTCCTCGTCGGTCGACTCCCCTAGTGGAGACGCATCGGCGACAGCTGCTCCATCGCCTGACGTTCCGAGCACTCCGGTGCCAAGCTCTAGGATCACGTGGGACGGCGGCACGCTGACCAATGCCGAGTTGCAGATCGTGGCAGTGCTGAACCGGCACAAGGACCAATGCCCACTCAGCTGGGACTCGCTGGCAGCCAAGGCCAGCGATCCCTCGACGCCCCCGGATCTGAAGGAGGCGATCGACGGATTGCGACGCGATCCAGAGCTCTTCTATGCGATTGGCTCCCAGGGGGACGGCCGCTGCGGCGGCAAGATCAAGGCCAAGGATCTGTCAGAGTTTTCCGCCAGCCATTCGCAGGTTGCTACATTCCAGGAGCAGCAAGCGCATAGCTACGAGCAGAACTATATTCCATCCGACGGCACCTCGAATGGACAAGCGTCGGTCATGACCTTGAATGATGCATTGCGCGAGTTTTACAAGTATTCTGACTACCTGCCCAAGAGTTTGAGCCTTGACGATTTCAAGCGGATCGTCGACGGCAACGCCGACATCGGTAAGTGTCCGCCTCAGCTGATCGCGGCGGCTCAACACTTCCTCGATCACCCGGACGCCTGGAAGCAGTTGTGCGGTGGTGCGACTGATAAAATCCACAAGGAAGACTTCTTGCAAGTCGCCTCGTCGTCGATGAATTCCACGCAAAGCGAGCTGAACACGCTCGACACGATCAACAAGAATCAGAATGCCTTCTTCGGGGACGGCGACCTGACACGACACAAGTTGGCGAGTATGGTGGATGACAAGACTCTCGACCCGAAGATACGAGAAGCGGCATCGCAACTGCTCTCGGACCCGCTCTTGTTCCGTTTGCTAAACAATTCGATTACGGGTTACAAAACCCATCAGGAGTTCTTCGACTTAGGCGGCGGGCATACGGTCGACTCTGGTAATATCAGCAACAACGACTTCAGGCACTTCTATAGCAACATGTCACCTGCGAACCATACCGTTCAGCAGATCAAGACCCATGTCCCCAAGACCGCCGCTGAACAAAATGCAGTCACAGATATGGTGATGGGGGTATCCGACCAACCCGATGTCGCGTCTCCGAAGAAGAATGGCGGGGTCCTCATGCATGCGGTCGATGACGTAGCCAAGGTGGGCTCGAAGGTGCTCGACTGGGAGGCCACGGCAGTAGGCCTGCTCGGCGTCATTCCGGGACTGGGCGAGTTGGCCGATGGCGTATCGATGGTGCTCGAGCTCGAGTCGCAAGCATTGAGCCTTCTGCATACGGGCATTAGCGGGGGTGATATGAAACAGGCCCTGAAAGAGGCTGGCCTTAATCTTGCGGGGCAGGCCATTAGCTTTGTCGCTGGGCCCGAGGTCAAATTCGCGCTGCGCGAGGGCCTCGCAAAGGAGATGCTCGAACAGACCGTGCAGTTCGGCCTCGATACGGCGATCTCGAAAGTGCAGTCCTATGCCGAGGACCATTTGGACGACCTGAAGGCACGCCTTACCGAGCCCATGCAGGCCGCAGGCGTTCCGAGTTAGGTCGCTACGCCGTCGTCGTCTCAGACGGTGGTCTGAAAGGCCAGTTTTGCGGGTAAGGTGCGGATGGGTACCTACCTTTTCAGGGACGGAGGCTTGCACCTTCAGCGCCGCTCGACAGCACGGCGTCGAGAAACTCGGTATGTGCCAGGTCGTCAGGGCGAAGCCGCCACTTCGCAAACGGCGGCGGAAGAACGCGCGCTGCACTCGAGGCGCACCCCAAGCACCTGGCGCCACTCTTCTGAGAAGCCGGGTCCGCAATTTGAACAGGTCGATAATTGGAGTTTCTGCCTGAAAGCGGCGATGATGGCCGCGAACAGGAGAGACCAAGAACAGACGAACCGCGCAGAACCACAGCCCGGCTTTCAAGGCGAAGGTGGCGCTTGCCGCCGTCAAGTGCGACCGGACGATAGCCCAATTGGCCGAGCACTTCGACGTCCACCCCATCCGGTGACGGCCTGGAAAGCTCAGCTTGAGGCTTGGGCTTCTGACGTGTTCGGCGCGGGGAGCTCGGCGACGGTTGCGCCCGCGGTCGATGTGAAGTCACTAAATGCCAAGAGCAGGGAGTTGACGCTGGAGAATGATTCCTAAGAAACGAGAGCACCGACTTGCGGCTACAAGGGTTGGAGAACAAAGGCCAATGCCTTGGCACGCCCATGCGAATTGTTGACCACTCGCGTTGGGTAACGCGTCTCGTAGGACGAGGCCCTTGGATCGACATAGTCCGTCCGTATCGCACAGCATTGTAGAACAGAACTGCGATCTTGCCGGCCGTGGCGGTCACTGCCTTGGCCTTGCCGATACGCGATGAAAGTCGCCTGTAAAAGCTGCCGAGCGCGGTGTCTGTACGGCCCACGGTCACGGCAGCAAGGCGCAGAAGTGCCGCCGCCCTACCGCCGGATCCGCGCGTTCGGACGAGAGCATTCTGCCGCCGGAGACCTTGTTGTTCGGCGCCAGTCCAGCCAAGAGGTACAATGCTTTGCACTTCGCCACGAGGAGAGGTCGTCGCCCCATTCAGCGATCAGCTTCAGCGAGAGGTAAGGACCGAGGCCGTCGAGCGTGGTGATGTCCTTTCCGACCAACGGAACAGCGCCACGCGGACGTTCGTAAGCTAGAGCGTTCGCCTGATCGGTTCGATTCCGACGCGCCTTCAACACGGCTTCGATCCGGGGCGTCGCAGACAGATGCTTTCTCGTGGTAGGCGTCCTAAACGCAAGTGCCTGCTCGAGCGCAAACAGACGCTCGGCGCGATAGCCTCCGGTGAGCGCCTTCACGATCGTCTCCGCACTAGCGTGGCAACTGTAATGGCGCAAGCACGCCAGCGCCTCAGGATCGCGCTCGCCGGCAAGGATCGCGCGCATGAGGCGCAGCCGGTGGCGCCGGTGATGTCGGCGAGACCTGGTGGAGTTGAAGATTTATCTCCGTCAAGGCCTTGTGCATATGCTTGATGTGGGAGGCCGCGTACCCAATCAGACGCTCGCGCTGGCGCACGTAGGATCGCGGCTCCGCAATCTGTCCTTTGGGCCGAAAGCTGGCTCGCGACAGCCCAAACGAATGGAGCCGCTGCAGCCACTGCGCATCGGTGATATCGGGCTGCCTCGAGCATCGGCACCACTTCTGACTCAAAACACATCGGCCAACCGGTCCGGCCGGCGACGGCCGCGCCCACCCTTCTTCTGCGATGGTAGGCGGGGTTGTTCTCGGTCCGATACGCGGTTGACGGACTAAACGACGCCTTGGCGGCGGCCACTGGCGGGCTGACGGTACTTCGTGTAGAGCCTTCTGTCGTTGCCGCCCGTGATGCAAGAAGTTTCTGACCCGTTCGGCGTGTGGACGATGCGGTCTTCTGTCAGGCCTTCCTTTTACGGCGTCCTCAGAAGCCGCTGGCCGGTATGGTGATCCGCGGATCAAGTCCAATTCTCATCTCCGAGCACCTCGGCGCTTCGGCTCTAACTGGTTTTCCTGATCCAGATCTGTTCGATCGTTCCGCCCATTAGGGTCGTCGCCTGCTCGCACCCTTCACCAACATCAGGCTCTTTCGTGCCGCATTCGTCATGATGCCGTCACTGCCTGCGCTGGGTTCCCGATAATCCACCTTCCGATTGGCCTGGCCCAAATCGTCCGAGCCATCTTGGTCGCGAAGGCGATCGCCACGAGCATGCGCGGCTTCCGCGAGAGCGCTTCGGCGAGCACAAGAGCTGCGTTTGCGCTCAGGCAATCTACCACTTCGCCGGCGGCCAGACCGTCGTCCGCCAATAATCCCAGCAGAGCTGGCTCGAGACCGGAAGACGAGCCGCGGGCATGTAGTCGATGGCTCAGCTCCGGCTGCCTGTCTTTCCGACTCGGCTTCGGAAGGCGGAGCTTCCATGAGTTCGGGCGCGGCGCGCCCCTTCCTACGCCAACCGCCGATCAGGCGCTCGTCGAACGGCAGTGCCACGTAGCAGGTGACGTCATCCGGAGTCACTCTCGCGATCGCGTTGCGCGCCACGCGCCCACCCGAATATCCGGTCGACACTGCGTGCAGTTCGCTGCCTCGGACTGGGAGTGCCACCAGGTCGAGCAAGCCATCCAGCGCACGAGACGCTCGGGCGGTGGAAGTCGCTTTCCTCGCGGCGCGCTCGACGCCTCGGCGGGTCCGAGTGTCCCGCATCGTGTTCCCCTTGCGACGCGCCGCTTGCACCAGTCCGGCACCTCCGCGCCTCGTTCTGGGTGGATAACGTGGAAGCCTGCATCGCGCAACGCCTCGACGATACGCGGTCGAGCTGCCCAAAGGCGTGGCGGGATTTTTCCTTTATGCGCCGGCGTCAGCTCACGGACAGCTAAGCTGTCTATCAAGCGGGTAAGGTCTAACGACCTGAAGCAATGCAAGATGTATGATCCAGGTGCAGTCGTCATGTACGGTCGAGTTAACAATTGGCCCGATATTCCGGCCGAAGAAAGATATCATCGGGCAGCCAACGCTGAGGAAGCGGGTGCCGAAAGCCAGGGCTTCGCCGATGCGTTCGCTAGAACGCGATTGCAGGAGTCTGCTGGCAGCTCACCTTCGCAACCGAGTTATTCCCTCGTTCGGAAACCTCCTGTGGTTGAGATCGACAGAGCTACGTTCAGGACTGAAGTGAGGACCTTTCATGGCGACGCAATCAACCGCATCGCCAACAATCCACACGAGTACTCGGAATTTGTATCCGCAAGAGCTAAGCGCACAGCAGAGGTCGCTAAGGAATACGGTATCAGAAGAGATTCAGAAGACGCCCGATATTACAGCTACCAATTAGGAAATGTGAGCGTCGGCCTCCAAAGAACGGAGGCCGGATTCAACATGACTGAGTTCGAAAGCGATAAGTGGCGAGAACAGTTCCCTGGACGAAGTGAAGTCACCTCAATTGTGGATTTTCAGGTTGCTCATCCGCTTGTCGCAAACGCCGGCGATATTCTGCTCGAACATCAACTTCGGCAAGACGGCGAACGACCATTGGTGAACTGGCGTCCTGCTAATGCAGAAGCGAAGGCCCGCGCAAAGACAATGGGCTTCGTTGAAGTGGATGAGGACGACATGGTACTTGACCCCACTCAGTCCGCCCAGTGGACAAAAAACAGCCTTGGTGAATGGCAGCGCGCAACTAAATCTCAGCTTTATCTCTCCAAGGTCGACAGTGATACTGAGGTTGCAGCAGATTCCGAAGAGGATGGTGACTTCATGTAATGCCCAGATCCGCTGGCATTCATGTGTTTGGGCAGGCGGCGGAGCAAGGAGCGAAGGCAAACGGACAGCTGCGGCAAAGGTCAAGCCTCAGCCGAGCGAAACCGACAATTCGACTGGATCCGCGAGGTGCTTTGTAACAAGGCACCAATGTTCACCATCAGGCCGGTCCGAAGTGATTTCGCCGTTTGATGCGCCAATCTGAGGGAGATAAGGTGTCTCGGCCAATTCGGTCGAAGACACCAAATCAGGAGAGATGTCGAGCGAATTGAGCCACAGCAGCCATGCGCTCTGATCCTGGCGCTAAGCTCTGCGCCGCTGCCGCCGACCTTAAGGACGGACGTGTTGACCGGCGCGATGTGGCCCGTCCTGAACCAGCTTAATGCCAGATGCGATCTCGACAAGCTTGTGTGCGGCGGCTTCGGAGCCGAGAATAGCTTGATCGGCGGTAATCTCATCAGGATCGGACTGACTCGCTGCCGCCAAGCATCGTGGAATCGTCGCCGCTAAGAAGGCGGTTTGAGCGCCTGCGACCGGACACCTGCTTGCCAGAGGATGATCAGGATTGATGTCAGCAAATCCCTCAGCCAGGCGATCACGCGGCGGAGGTTGTGGCCGACGCCGGTGAGGATGACGTTGCTGGCGTCGCTCTCACGCCCCTTGGGATGGCAGCGGCCGAGGTGGCCGTTGCTCTTCATGTGGCCAATGATGGGCTCGATGGCTGAATGGCGGCGGAGCTCGCTCGATGACGCCCAAGACGCCCCGTTTCTGCCCGGAGATGAAGACGCGGCGCGGTATATCGGTGTTGCGGCCGCGATAGGCGCGCTCGACCGCGCAGCCGGTTAGCGTTTCCGTCCCTCGATGATGGTGCCGAGCGAGTGTCCGTCATAGCGATTGCCGGGCAGTGCGCGAGCGTGCAGCACGAACTGGCCGCCCGGCGCGCGGCCGTTGGTGGTGGCGACAGAGGCCTTGATGCCGAACTCGTAAGGCGCTGCCGCCTTGCCTTTGCGGATGTACTCGACCTCGGGCGCATGGAAGGAATAGAGTTTCCTGCGCTGCCGCTGCAGTTGCGATCCGCGGGCGACCGGGTCCAAGCTGAAGCAGATTTCCTGCGGTCGGGCCAGAACCGCATCGGACATATGTGGTCAGCTGCCAGCCGCTGATGCGGCGTCGTCGGTGCACTATAAGATTTACGGACGCGTGCGCCATCGCGCTATCAGCTTGAACGACGGCTGCAAGAAGTTCACGAACAGGCGCACTGAGCGATAGAGTTCTGCGAGCAACGCAGCCGCCTCAAGTCCTTCAACCGCCGATAGCCGACGATGCGTCGGACCACGGCTCCGTTCTTCTGTTCGACAAACGTCTGGTCGTTCTTGCGGTAGGTCGGCAACGCGTGAACTCGATGTTCGTCTGCTCACATGCCCTGCAGCGAGAGCGGCAGCTGTCGGCGAACTCTGTCATCACGGTGCACAGGAGCGTTTGCTCGCGCACCAGCAACGGCGCACGCTCCGTCCAACAGGTCGCAATATCCGTGAGCACCAGCGTCTGTATAAAACTGGCGCGCGCCAAGGGGCCCACTGTGAGCGACTAGATCGGCTTCGATAAGCCCGGCGCCGGATCCTTCCAGCCGGCGGACGTCCGTACCGGGATTCCGTCGCAATGCGCTCGCCACCGGGCGGCGCCGCTGGCGTCCACCTTCCTCTCGGATCTTGCTCAGCGCCCCATCGATCGTCGACGCGCTCCCCGCCAGCAGCTTCGCACGGATTTCAGGCGCCAGGCCCATGTGACCGTTCCGTTCCATCGACTCGATCAGGAGCGGCAGCAGCGCTTTCAGCCTCTTGCCGCAGATCCGGCCGCATGCCTCACAGAGCACTACCAGCGCATTTCGTTCAGCTTCCTCGTAAATCCGGCGACGGGTGCGCCGAACCGAGGATTGCCTCATCTCGCCTCGGAGCAGGCGCATCGCATGCTTTCAATGCAAGCCCGTCACAAGCACAAGCTGGTCCAGAATTCGCGCCCTCTCCGCGCGGCTCGCCTCTCTGTAGCGCTGTCCCACAGCGACGTGTAGTTTACCGTAAGCCGACGGCCGCAACGGCCACAGACGATAAGCCCGACGAGAAGGGCTCGGCCGCCACGACCGGACTTGGCGCCGTCTCGGCAGCGATAGGCGTTGGCGGCGAGTTGCTTCTGGTTGCGTTCAAACTCCGTCCAGTCAATGTACCCCTCGTGGTGTCCTCTCAGGAAAATCTCGCAGTCTCCTACAGCCGGCGATAGTGGCCATAGGTCTTGCGGGCGCGGCCATCGACGATCTCGGCGCGATGCTCGCTCTTACCGCAGGCGTACGCGCCTGCGTAGAACGGGTTCTTCAAGATCGAAATGACGTTGCGATAGCGGATCGGCACCCACTCAAAGGACGTCATCTTCTTGCCGTCCGACGGACCGGAAAATGGACGCCGTCGGCCTTAAGTGAGAGGTGCGCCTGCCGAGCGCTTCCGAGCTGGCGAAATCGGCTGAAGATCAGCCGTGTCGCTTCCTGGACCCTTCGCGTCTGGATCGAGACCCAAGCCGATCTCCCGATGCCAGATGTAGCCGATGGGCACTGAAAGCCGTAGTTCGCCCCGCCGGGCCTTCGAACGGGCGGCATCGAGCATGCGCGCGCGCAGGACGCCGAGTTCGAACTCGCTGATGCTGCCCTTCATGCCGAGAAGAAGTCGGTCATTGGGCCGACAGGGATTATAGACGCCGTCGAGATCGATGACCCGGGCCTTTACGAGCCCGCAGAGCTCGAGCAGGTGGTGCCAATCCCGACCATTCCTGGTCAGGCGAGAGGGTCGAAACAGAAGACGGCTCCCACGCCGCCGGCGCACAGCCATGCGACAGGCTTCTCAAACCCTGGCCTGGCCACTGCGCCGCTCGCCGAGCGGCCAAGGTCGTCATCGATGACCTCGACATCCCGAAACCCACGTCGTCGGGCCTCATCAACAAGCTCGTACTGGCGCCGCTGGCTCTCGAGGTTGACCTGCATTTGGACCTGGGTGGACTGGCGGATGTAGACGACGGCCTTTCTCTTCAGGAGCGCCGGGGCAAGGATCTCACCGTCCATCATCGGCTCCCTCCTCGACTCCGGCCGCTTCCATCAGCAGGCGAGCCAAGCGCAAGAGCACGGTGCTTCGCTCCGGAACGCTGAGCCCGTTCATCTGCATAGCCTCCAGCGCTATGGTCAGTTGGCGTGGTAACCTTACCTCGGTGACCGGCAGTAATGCGTTCTTCATTGCTTGCCTCCGCGATGACATCTTGGTCATCGGAGGACCCTCGCCTGAGTCTATGTTCCAACAAAAGCCGGCCGAGATCACACAGAGCGGGGACAGAGACTTGGGGCTCACCGACGGTCAGCGCCGCGCACGCGGCGGGATCCAGCATCCACGCCGCGACGACTATGCCGGCGCCATGCTCCCTCAACGAGGACGACATCAGCTGCCAACACGTTTTTGGTATTCATCGGCGGCGGCGCCCCGCTCAATTAAGGTGCTTGAAAGCGGGGGTAGATCACCAAGCTGCGAGGATTTGCCGCATCGTGAAACGGGTATGAAAGCCAATCAGGCTCGACGCGACAGCGATGGGGCTTGAAGTCTACGTAGCGTCAGGTTGTACAGTCTGAATCATAGATGCGGCCATCTCTGAAGCTTCATGATCCCTCGGAGAGGCTCGGTTGGTTGTAGGAAATGTGAGGACTTGAACTGAACAACTGATGAGGAAGCAGAGCTGCAGTGCAAGTATCGAAACCCGGACGCCTTCCAACAGCAATGGGGCGGCCCAATTTCGATCGCGATGTGCCTGATGCCATCTTGTCCTGAAGGAGGGCGGCAACACCGTGGGTTTTTGGATCGTGCGAGTATTTGGGTTTCGGTTTTCCTGGATTGTTTTGAGGTTTGGCTAGCGGTCACCTGTTGCGCGAGAGCCGGAGCGCTCTTCTGCAGCAGCCAAGCTGGGCAGGGTGAGTAATGCACGAGCTCGGAGCGGCGCTAACGGTCCCTTTTTGTTCAATTTGGCCAATCTTGACGATCCGGCTTTTTGAATCCGGAGTCTCTGTGGTCAGCGCACCGGAGTGTGGCTGCGGGGCAGCTATGAAGAGTCATCTGATCTAGGGAGAGCCGTGTGGAACCCGTCTATAACAATCCGGACGATTGGATGCGCTGGTACGCCGAGCTGCAGCGGCAACAGACCGACGTTGACCCTGCAGATCAAGCTGGCTTCGAGCAGCAATTGGGCGAGCTGCAACTCCGCTCTGCTGAGGAGAGTTCCGGGGTTAGTTCCCCCGACAGTCCAGCCGCACGGTCGCATGAAAACATCCAGCGTACGGACGTTGGTGGTTCGATGCGAATGCGGCCAAGGTCCAACCTGCGGGACAATTCGTTCAGCAGCACGCGTCACAGTGTCGATGTTCCGCACGCTCATCTTGGCTCGGCTGCAAATAATTACCGGTCTGACTTGCGGAACAGGCCATTCAGCAGCATGCGTTACGCAGCGCCCTCGGAGGAACAACCTACGGCGCGGACGAAGGACAACAAGCCGCGTGGACTGTTCTCTCGGGTCAAATCAGGGTTAAGCAAAGTCTTTGGAGGAAATCACCGTGAGAAGTGGTCCGGCGACCCAGCGTCTGATGACGTCTACTCGGAGCTTCGCATCGACTTTGCAAAGCGCAGTCGCCCGTCCGAAGCAGACCTGGAGCTGATTGAAGAGTTCAAGACGACATTGGGCAGCGCGAACCGTAAGACGAAGACCATCGAGAATTATGTGATGGCTCTTCGAATGTTCAGCGAATTCCTCCAACCCAAAGGCGTCACTCTGAACGACCTGCTTGGCAATGCTGATCTGCTGACAGCCTATAAAGATGAATTTAAGAAGGTGGCGAGCGCCAATAGCAGGAACTATGTGGGTGGAGCCTTGGATACACTCCAGAATTTCCAGGCTGGAAATCCCATATCCGCTCCAGCTGGGGTGGGTACGCGAGAGCAGCCGATGCACCCCCAAGACGAGCGGATGATCCGCCAGTTCGTGGAAAACGTCAAAGACTACAGAGTTGCTCCCGATGGTGCGGGACTGGTAAGGTCCCGCTTGCTACGATCAAGGGCAATGTGCAGGCGCTCAACGCGTTTGCTCGTTGGCTCCGAGCGCAGAACAAGGAGCCCCTGGCTCCTCGGGCATTCAACGAGCCAATGTCGCTCGCCGACGACATCGAGCAGTACTTCGTAGCTGGCGGCGATGATCGTGACCGCTTCAGCGCGGCATTGTCTCATCTCCGCAGGATCGGCGCTGACGGGCTCCAAGCTGTCGGTGCCGGGCCGCGCCTGATGGGGCGCGAAACATTGTCGGCTCATCCGGGGGACGTCTCCATCATCAATGACTTTTTGACGGACGCACTATCCAAGCTTGGCTCCGACGCGACTCGCAAGGAGAAAGGCGGCGCTTCGGCGATGGTTTCCAAACTACGCTCCTTTAGTGATTGGCTTCAAAGAGAGGGCAGGCCGAGCATCATGGACCGTATCAAGGGCAATGCTGAGCAGCAGTCGTCATTGAGCGCAGATTATGCGGCGTTCAGCATAGCCACAAAGCGGACAGCCCCACTCGATCTCCTTCGACAATACCTGGGTCTGGAGCCCAACAAGGACTTCGTGCTTATGACGATGACGCCAGCCTGATCGAGAGGCTGGCCAAGGAAGAGCTGAGAAACCTCGACCCAGCTTCCGAACCGAGAAGAAAAACAATTCGTAATACTGCTTCGGCCCAACGCAAGTTCAGTGATTGGCTCCGCACACAGGGTAGGGAGAGCATCGCGAGCCGAATCAACGGCAATAGTGAGCAGCGACGCTCGCTGGACGCAGACCACCGGGCTTTCACGGAAGCCAAAGGAAAACTTGGCCTGAGTCTCAAGAAACTCAGGCAGTATCTGCAACTCGTTGAGGCAAACCGAGCGCTGGGTGTGACCGTCCCTCAGCAGAGGGCTAGCTCGAACTCAACCTCAACCTGGTGCGAGATTTGCCGACTCCGCCGTCCGAAAGTGAGTGGCCGCCGCTGCTAGGTCCGTTTGGGCAGGCCGGCTTGCAGGAACCGACTAGGTCGAGCTCCACCTGGTCCCCGCGCGTGCCGTTCGACTTTGATCCAAGTCAGTGGCCGGCGCCGCAAGGCCCGGTTGGACCGGCCGGTTGGCAGGACCTGGCCGGTTCGAGCTTAACCTGGTCTCCACGAGTGCCGTCCGACTTCGAGTGGCCAACTCCGGAGGGCGCGCCAGCTCGGTCCTCAGACATCTACCGCGATCTAACTTCTTTCGCTGATCTGCCGTCCACACCCCAGGAAATGCGTGACGATGCGCAGTCAAGGCCCGTGCTCAGCCCCGCCGGCAGACCGCCGTTCTTCATCGATCCATCAGGCAAGCCGCAAGAGCTCGAGGATATCGATATCTCGTCGGCGAGGATTGGCGGCATGGCTCACAGGCGGTGCCGGAGTTCCTGCTCGATGTACTGGACAATAAAATGCTGTTGCCGAGTTCGCAAATGGCTCCCCAGCCGGTCTCTATCAACGGTGAGACCTACTCCATCGCATTGGGGCCGCGAGGACGCCGCGACGCCCAACTGATCCATCACCCTGGCCCATCCTCAGTTCCTGATCCCCGGATCGGCGCTTCAAGGGCGAGTGTCTCTGCCAGCGACCGCAGCGGACGGGTGCTCGGAGCCGACGAATGGCTGGGTGATGCGCATATCCAGCGGGACTACGAGCTGCTGTCGCAGGAGTTGCAGCAAAACAATCCAAACCTCGCCGCCCGGACCCGGTTCGTCGATCCTCTCATCGCCTTTCAGGTGGGCCATGGTACGGACGGCGACGCCCTGAACGCATTCCATCGCATTGTCAACGATCGGAATGGCAACGATACGGCCGACTTCCTGTTCCTGCCGGTGAGTGATGCGAGTGCTACGGACCTCCGTCGCCGCGGCTCCCATTGGTCGTTGCTGCTGGTAGATCGCCGCGATCGCGACAGGCCGGTTGCCTATCATTACGACTCCTTCAAGCCATACAATGCCGGACCTGCAGCAATGCTTGCATCGCGGATGGGAGCCCATTTGCAAGATGCCAACATGCGCAGGCAGAGCAACGGCCATGATTGCGGAGTCTTTGTGGTCGACGGTACCCGGGCGCTGGTCAGACGGCTCGCGGGAAGACGACGGGCAGACCTGAGCCTCCTCTACCTCGTCGTCGATCGGCAGGCACTGCAAACCGGCTAAGTGGGTGATGTCGGCTTCAACTGAATAGCGCGTGCAGCTGGTTGAAGTGTATCCATCCGAGATAAGCTGCGGACAGTGGATTGCGCGTTCGCGGGATCGTGAGCACGGATTTCAGCGCATCGTGAGCAACGATTTCAGAGGATCGTGAGGAGCGATTTCAGGCATCGTGAGCAACGTTTGGCGGTGCCGGACGCTTCGACCGAAAACTCAACCGGGCTACGGATTCCTCATTCAACCAATAGGAAGCCTGATGCCTACCGAGAGATTGTCGATGCGCCGGATCCGAGAAGTTCTACGTTTGAGGCACCAGGGCCTGACCGAGCGCGTCATCGCGCGGACGTTGGGAGTGAGCAATGGGGTCGTACACGGTTATGTGCGTCGCGCCCGCCTTGCGGGGCTGATCTGGCCGCTGTCGGAGGGCCTGGACGACGAGAGCCTTGAACTGCTGCTGTTTCCAGCGGGCGAAAGTCTGCTGTCCGGCGCTCAGGTGACGGAGGTAGCGCGCAAGCACGGAGCGACGCGCTGGCAAATTTACGATTGGCGACGACGCTTCCGACATCCGCTGGCTTGTACGCGGTGTGGACTTCGACAACGACAGCACGTTCATGAACGAGGTCGTCGCGCCGCGGTGCGCCAGCCGAAGCTCGGGGGACGCGCTCGCGTGCCTACAAGAAGAACGGTCAGGCATTCGTCGAGCAGAAGAATGGTGCCGTTGTGAGTCGCTTGATGGGCTGCGGCCGTTCGATGGCCTCGACACGGCGCACGTGATGGGCCGCCTCTATTCGGCGGCAACTCTACGTCAATTTCTTTCAGCCGTCGTTCAAGCTCAAAGAGAAGCGCCGAGAAGGGGCCAAGGTGATCAAGCGTTATCATGCTCCTTTGACACCCTATCAGCGCGCGCGGGCGCATCCAAGCTGACCGCGGCTGTAAAGCGGCGGGTAAGCGATCAGTATCGCTCGCCCAATCCGGTCGCGCTCTTGGCCGAGATTCGCGCAATCCAGGAAGAACTTGGCAATCGCGCCGATCGTCGTGTCGGACAGGCGCGCGGCCTGCAACCCGCTTGCACGAGCACTGCGCCGCCATCGCGCGAAACAGCTGCTCACGACCGCCTGAAATCTCCGCTCACCATCGGCGAAATACGCGCGGTGGATCACCGATTCCACCGCCTGAGGTGTTCGGGATCTTCCCTGTGCATCCTGATGAGCTCCATCAGGTTTGCCGAGTCGGTGAACGCCATGACGCCCTCGTCACCTATGCTGTAAACCCAGATGACGTCGCCCTCCGGGTCCATTTCCGTTGGCCACATCCCAGAGCCAGTCCTCGTCCTCGCCGAGGTCCTTTGCGACGCGACCGATGGTGAAGACGGAATGAACTTTGTTGACGTGCATGGCTACGCCGCCTGAGCGGAGGACCGTCGACGCGAAGAGACGTCCAATTCCACGGCAGCAACTCGTGTAGGCAGCTCTGTGGCTCTCCGCCATGCACGTGAAGGCGTCGGCTAGCCACGCTTTCAGATCGATGTTGTGGAGACACGCCGCCATGATGAGCGTCATCCGGCGGGAAGTTCCGATCCGGACGTTTAATGACTGAGACAGCCCGCCGCCGGGCTTCTGCGAGATCGACATGGTCGACCCTGGCGGCACGTCGGTGGCGGGATCGTTCATCCAGACCATGACGATGGCCGATTCGCGACGGGCTGGACGAGTGCCTGCCGTTGCTGGAGCCATTTGCGCCGGCGCTTCGTCAAATTGGCCCGCAACAATAAATCGCCGATCGCCGAGGCCGCCGATGGGGGCCTCGAACTATAGCTACGCCGAGGCCTGCCCAAGCGTAAGCGCGAAGCCGATACCCTGGCTTCAGAGTTAGAATGAATGTGCGAAGAAGCCTCCGACTTGGAACGGAGGTTTGGGATGGGATTGGACGGCAAAAAAGACGCCCATTTGGACAGCTCAACAGTTGGGTCTGGAGCAGTCAGCCGGCTTGAAATGCTTAGCCGCAGCGAAGTTCGCGAAGGCCCTCGGCAAGACGGTGACGGCCGGCGAGCCGCGTGCCACGCAACGCCGCGGCCGTCGGCCTTATAAGACCAGGGTTCGCATGCCGTCCAAGCTCGACCCGCATTTTGCTACGATCGAGGGCTGGCCCATCGAGGAGCCGCAATTAACTGCGGTCGCAATTGCCTGCCGGCTGAGCGAGAAATATCCCAACGAGTTTGGGACGAGACAGCATTCGATCGTGCAGCGTCTGCTGAGGGCGCTCAGACCGAAGGCTGCCGAACAGCTCATCGCTCAGGAGCCGCTCGACGACACGATGACAGGTGCCCCATCGCCCGGGGTTGTGGACGGCTCGGGCTATGTAGGGCCCGACCCGCCCACAGCCCCTCCTACGGAGCCAACTTGGAAAGCCACCTGGCGCGGCCAATCACTCAACATCGGGTCGACCGCTGCAAGGTCGCCATCAGGCTAACGTTTGCAGATGAGGCACTACGCGGGGTGAAATTTGCAAACGACGACGTAATTGCGGTCAGCGCCCGGCGCACGAAAGCTCCGCTATCGTCGAGCTCTCGCAATCAGGCGATTCGGAGGAGCTGTCACGAGGCGATACGTCGGCCTGGATGTTCGCAAAGAGAGATTTCGCTTTGCTGGTCAACGAGACCGGTCAGGCGATTCTTGAAGGAAAGGCCAAGGGTGATCCCGGTGATCTATCTAAGCTACTTCGTAAACACGCGCCATTGGCGGAGCGCATCGGCTTTGAGACGGGGCGATTGCAAGGTGGCTTTGGCACGAGCTTCGTAGAGTTGAGCTCCCCGTGATTTGCATCGATGCTAGGCATGCACACGCAGCACTATTGGTCCGCGTGAACAAAGAGCGATCGGAATGATGCTCGGGCCTTGCCGAACTGGTGCGGGTCGGGTGGTATAGAAGTGAAAGTTAAAAGCGAGGAGAATCCGCGCGATACGCGTCGCGCGATCCCGGCTCGTATCCATGCGCCGGTAACATCGAGAACCAGGTCCGCAGTTTGATCAAGGAATGTGGGTTGCTATTCCCTCGCGCCATTGCCCGACTGTTCCGCAATCAGATAAGCGAGCTATTGGGCGAGGGTCATCAGCTTCTCAGCGTGATTGCGCCGCTCCTGTCGATTCATGAGCATATCTGCCAGCAGCAGAGTAAATTCGACGACGAGTCCGCCGATTGGCGAAGTCTGACGAGACGACGCGCCGCCTGATGCGGTTCCTGGTGTCGGAGTGGTGGCCGCCTTGACGTTCCGCCATACGATCGACGACCCGTCCCGCTTCCGATCGGCCTCGACAGTCGGCGCCTATCTCGGCCTCATACCTCGGCGTAACCAGTCTGGTACTGGTGGCAAGATATCCAGATGGGGCGACAGACTTCTCCGAACTTACTTGTTCGAGGCAGCGACCGTCCTTCTCTATCGGACCAAAAAATGGTCCTCCCTCAAGGCCTGGGGAATGAAGCTCGCGACGCGGATCGGTATGAAAAAGGCAAAGGTCGCCATTGCCCCAAGATCGCAGTGATCCTCCACTGCATTTGGGTCGATGGCACGTCGTTCGACTGCGGCCACGCGCCGGCCTGATATTATTTTGCAAGTTCCTGGCCCGGTCCGCCGGGCCGGCGATGTCCCGCCGGGACGGTGGTCGTGGTGACCTCGGTCGATCGGCTGGTGGCGGCTCGTCCGCACGCCGGTGCAAACGAGAGGCACCCCGATCCGGACATCATCATGAGGCGCTTGCGACCTCGGAAAGGATCATGACAACAGCGACGGGCAGCTGATCGCATGAGATTTAGGTGACGGCTAATCGACCAATACTACCGAGCTGGTTATCGATCTACCAGCCGCGCTCGCCCCGTCTCCGCAACCCTATCCGCTCCGACGCGCCGAGCGCTGCCGTCTTGCCGAATGGCTTCAAAAGGAGAATTGACATCAATCCGCAATTAAAGGGCCGATTGACAGACAAGAGCGTCAATGGCTGTTCCCGCTGGGCACCAGGTGGTGAAAAAGGCGAGGTCATTATCGGCGATGCGACGACGGATCAGTAGACCGCGTATCCACAAACCGTCATCTGGCAGAAATTCTGCATAGACGCGAAGAGAGAGTGCGATTCGAATGTCATAGCGATTCTAGACTCGCACCACCGATCGGAGGAGGATCGTCTGTTGTCGGTGGGCGAAACGGGCTACAGGTGAGCACATCTAGACGCTGCGCCTACATGCTTCGCTCTGCTGCCTATCAATGGTGACCAGGCCCCTCTTTCACTCACCGCTGACGTTTCATCCTGCGCCGCGCGATCTCGTCAGCGACTGCGCTCGCGGCGCGCACTAGCCGTTCATGCAGGGTCTCGAACATGTCGAGGATCTCATCAATGGGTTCATCCCTGCCCTCTTCGAGAGCCTCGGCAGCCAGAGCGCTTATTACCGACGCCTTGCGCGGGCGGTTTCAAGTGGTGCTGGCGGAGGCGACGGATCGTCTCTCACGTGATCAGGAACACATCGCTAGCGTGTTCAAGAGCATTGCCTATGCCAACGTAAACATCGTCACTTTGGCCGGATAAGCCGCTGCAAAAGCTGCAGCGCCGCATCAAATCCTGACGCAGCGAGCAGGCAAGCGCGATACTGATTGGATCGGCAGATCATGCGGAGCGGTTCGACGAGGCAGCGGTTGTGCCGTGACAGCGCTCGCTTCCGGTATAGGGGAAGCCTGTCGTTGCGCAACCCCGGCCAGCTCCACGACCGGCCTCCCCCGTACCGACCGTCCGTCTTCTCGGGAGCAAAATAGATGAGGCAACGATCGCGTCTTCGGGAACACTCCTTTATGAGGCAATACGCGCTCTCATCCTGATTCTCGTGCCATAATGTTGCCCCGAACGGACCAGGCCGCGTACCGACTCTGAAAACCAAAGGGTGCAGGCGCTTCGTGATAAATGCGGGGAGCGTCGGTGGTCGAAATTGATCTCAAACCCGACAATCGTCGCCGCCAATGTCCGGCAGTACCTCGTCACGGTCTAGGCTCGACTAGTGGCCAGACACACGTCCGCCTTGCGAGGAGCGGTTCATCTGCAGGGTTTGCAATAAGCGCGGCACCATTCTAAGGGAACGAAGTGACCCAACCATGCCCATGAGAAAGCGTACGGACTAAGAACTGCAACTCATCTCCACATCGTGTACGCGTCTGTAGCGCATCACTGCGCGCTCAGTAGCTAACCTGGTTCTGGCCATCATTGAGCTTTCCATCGGGTGCTGACTTCGAGACTCTTCCAAGCGATACCGCTACTAAGGCCGATCTCGTGGTTTCTCATCTGTCGCAGACGTTGTCGAGCACCGCCCGCACCCGCGGCGTTGTCTCGGCTTCGAACGTCGGGCGAGTCCCGAGAAAGAATGGATGTCAAATCGACTAGGCTTGCAGAATTCGAAAGGTTAAGGCCACCGCACAAACCTGTCCATGGGCTGCGAGATACCAGATACCGGTGTTTCCAAGTCCCTTAGGCATCAACGCCTGCTCGGCGAACATCCGCTTTTCGCAATCGGGTTGAAAACTCGAGCTTGCGAACAGCCGAAAGCGCGCATTCACTCAGGTATAGAAGCCTGGGATGAAGCAATGATTGGGCGAACAGCAAGCGCAACAAGCGACCCATCGTAGGCATGAAGGCAGATCTCTGGAAGAGCGCGGACCACCAATCGCCGGGCCTGAAGCACTTCCGGAGAAGCGCACCGCTTTGGGACCAGCAAAAAGTAGCCGATCATCGGCGCCAGGCAGATATCAGCTAGCCAACTCATTGCCGTCTGCTCGATCAGAGACAAGCCACGATCGAAGCTTCTCTTGCGCACCAGGTGCCGCTCTGTCACGTTTAAAACGCATTCACCGTGTGTTCGCCGTCACGATGGGCGCCAAGAGCACGACGAGGCACATGAGCCCGGCTAGGACCCCAAATGCGGCCGGCAGTCCCACGTACTTGGCCAGCAACCCCATACCAGCCGGTCCAATGAGAATTCCGGCATAGCCAACCGTCATGATCGCGGCAATCGCCGGACCAACGGGCATCGCCTCCTGCGTGCCGGCGCGCCGGAACAGAATCGGGGCGACATTCGATAGGCCAAGACCAATGAGCAGCAAGCCGGCCATGGCGATGACGGCTACCGGTGCGGCCAGCAGAGCTCCGAAACCGGCCAAGGCCAGTAGACTTCCGAACATAAGTGTCGCGCGGTCCCCCGCGCGTTCGACGACGGCGTCGCCAGCAAGGCGTCCCACCGTCATGGCTATGGAGAACAGTACATACGCTAAGCCGCCCTGCGTCTTTGGAGCAAGACCAGCGCCGACGACCAACAAGGCAGCCCAATCGAGCATCGCGCCTTCGATAAGGAAGGCGATCGCCGCAATCGCGGCTAGAAGGAGCACGATGGAACGCGGCAGAACGAACGACGGTCCCTGGTCCGCCTGCGCCGTTGGCACCAATCGCGGCCACGCCAGCATGATCGCTATCACTATCAATCCCGAGCAGACCACAGTCGAAACAGATGCATCAATCTGCAGCGAGAGAAAAGCGGTCATGGCTGCAGACCCCACAAGTCCCCCGATGCTGAATTGAGCGTGGAAGCTGGACATCAGCGGGCACTCCGCCGTGCGCTCCACCTCGATCGCATGAATGTTCGCGGCCACGCTAATCGAGCCGATCGAGGCGCCTAAGGCGAATAGCGCGACGCCGAGCGCCAACTTGCTAGCTATCGTGAGGCACGGCAGGACGATCGCGAGACTAAGCCCACCCACAAGAATGATCAGCCTGACGCCGTAGCGGGCGCTCAAAACACCGGTCAGAAGCATCGCGATGATGGATCCAGCACCCAGGCAGAGCAGTAGTAGGCCAAGCACGCCGTCATCGACCGCCAGCCGGTCTTTTGCAAATGGTACGAGCGGGGCCCAGACCCCGAAGCCGACCCCGGGAACGAAGAATGCAAGACACGTTGCTAACCGAGAGGATGGTTGACCAGCAGACGCCATGACAGGGACCTTATTGATAGACGACCCGCGGGCGCTGTACCAGCGGCGGACTCCCGAGCGACAGAGAGTGCGCAGGTTCGGCGGTCGAGAGGACATCGTTTGTTGGCGCAATCCGCCATGCCGGACGTTCAGCGCGTGATATCGGATCGCGTCGATCGTCACTCTTCTAGTTCGATCCGCGACGACATCTTTGATAGCAAATACGATGCCACCGCGAAAACGCACGTGACGTCTCGATCCGAACTCGATACGATCGGGCAACTGTGCCGGCTAGGCATGGAGCGTTGGGGGCTCTCAACAAGCTTGTTACTTGCTGATTGATGAGCGCGGTCGCGCACTGAAGGAGCACGAACCACCCGAGTGCGCCTCGAGACTGCGCCGTGGCGCCCTTCAGCGCGCCAGCGCGGCCTCGCCTCCCGTAGTCATATCCGCGACAAATCAATATGGCTCAGTCGCAAAGCTGACAACAAGATGAAATTCCATCTGCCGATCGCAATCGGTCTCAATGCGAGGCGATGGGTTTGCAACCCGGTTACTCTGGGCTTGCGTAGCCTGCCAAAACGTTGTGGCAACCGACAGCGCGGTGTAGACGCCGACATAAACACTTTGATCATGGAAGGCACGCAGCTTATGTGCCTGGTAGACTCATGGTCTTTGTCAACGCCCGCGTCACGGCTCGCCATTGACGACTCCAACAAAGAAGCCCACGGCGTCGCGTATCTTCGGCCGACGCTCCACCAATCATCAAATGCCGAATCATGGTCGCCCATAGAGTCAGAACCACCCCGAAAATTGCGACTGTAGTGCTAGACACGGTCGCCAAATGCATCGAACTCCGTCCGGATCGCCTGTCCGGTGTTCGGTTACGCGTATATTCCCTGCTTCAAGAAGCAGCAGTGCAAGATCAGCGAATACGCCCTGCCCCAGAAGTCGTGCGTCATTTTCAGTCGGAATTGATTGCGGAAGCCCTGGTCGACGCGGGCTACGTGCGCATTAGTTTCGACCACTTCGCCCTACCCCGCCGACAAATCTTGCCGCGGCGAAGCGCGAGGGGCGGCTGCGTCGGAACTCCCAGACACCGACGACGCG
This sequence comes from Bradyrhizobium sp. 153, assembly GCF_023073835.1. Classification (NCBI taxonomy): domain Bacteria; kingdom Pseudomonadati; phylum Pseudomonadota; class Alphaproteobacteria; order Hyphomicrobiales; family Nitrobacteraceae; genus Bradyrhizobium; species Bradyrhizobium sp. 153. Next base: position 60,972 of record NZ_JADPKH010000069.1, read on the forward strand.
GGCGAAACGGATAAAAAGAAAACAGTTTATCGATTTGGTTCTGAATTGCGCTACAGAGTTGGCAACGCGAGCAGTACGTTGTCGATCAGCCGGGTCGAACCGACGTAGGCTGCGGCACAGAGCGCCGCCGGAAGCCGCAGCGGACTCTCGGCGCGCTTGAGCGTATCACCATCGACAAGTTCAAGGTATTGCAGCAGATCAACTGTCTCAAGATGCCGCTCGGCGATCGCAATCAGCTTGTCCACCTCGCGCACTCCTGAGCGGAACTCATCCGCCGCGGCGAACAGCCCACGACTGATGGCAACGGCTCGTCGACGTTCTTCCTCGCTGAGATACCGATTGCGACTGCTCATCGCGAGCCCGTCCGGTTCCCGAACGGTTGGCACGGTGACGATCTCGATGGGAAGATTGAGATCAGTTGCCATGCGACGCACGACCGCGCATTGCTGAAAATCCTTTTGCCCGAAAAACACGACGTCCGGATGCACCATGTTGAACAGCTTGCATACGACGGTTGCGACGCCGCGAAAATGCCCACGCCTGAAAGCCCCGCATAGTGGCTTAGCCAATTCGCCCGGTTCGACGAAGGTCTCGAATTGAGCCGGGTAGACTTCCTGTGCACCCGGCGCGAAGACAATCGCAACACCGGCATCGCGGCACAGTTTTTCATCGCGCAGGAAATCGCGAGGATAGCTGCTGAGATCCTCGTTTGGTCCGAACTGAGTCGGATTGACGAAGATGCTAACGACGGTGACGTCGCATTGCGCTCGGCTCGCCTTGACCAGGGCCAGATGGCCATCGTGCAAATAGCCCATTGTCGGCACGAGCCCGACGCGTTTGCCCGCGCTGCAAGCCTTCGCGAGCTCACGACGAAGCTCAGCGACCGTCGTAATCGTCTGCATTGTAGCACCTTACATCAGGTTGGGTTGGGAGGAGCCCAGTTTGCGATGATGTTACCCAGGCTTTCAGGAAGCCGATAGGACTCTTGCGGCGCCGGGAACGCTCCACTGCGGACATCGGTAGCCCAGCGCGACAGCGCGTCCTGCAACAGCTGAAAACCATCTGCATAGGCGCGAACAAATTTGGGCCGATGACCTTCGGTCAGCCCCAGCACGTCATGGAATACGAGCACTTGGCCCGAGCATCCGGGACCCGCGCCGATTCCAATAGTTGGTATGGACAGCGATTCGGTCGCTCGCTGGGCTAGCTCGGCCGGAATGCCTTCAAGCACCAACGCGAAGCATCCGGCCTCCTGCAGACGGTGAGCGTCATCAAGCAGCCGCAAAGCGTCATCGGCTTTCCGGCCCTGCACCTTGAATCCCCCCATGATATTGACGCTCTGCGGGGTGAGGCCGAGATGGCCCATGACGGGAATTTCGCAATCGACCAGGGCACGCACGATTTCCACGCGCTTGGCTCCGCCCTCGAGTTTCACTGCATCTGCGCCTCGCTGCAGGAACCCTCCGGCGTTGCGTATCGTCTCCTCCGGACTGAGGTGAAAGCTAAGAAACGGCATGTCGGCCACGAGCAGGGCACGGGGCCTTGTGCGCGCAACAGCTTCGAGATGATGGTTCATCATCGCCATGCTGACTGGCAACGTGTTGTCGAAACCGAGGCAGACATTGCCAACACTGTCGCCGACAAGAATGATGTCGACGATGGGGTCAGCGATGCCTGCCGTAACCGCATCGTAGGCGGTGGTCATGGCGACACGCCGCCGCTCCTGCTTCCATCGCTGCAGGATTGGAATCGTGATCCGCTCAACTGACACTTCCGAAGCGTGGCTCATTTTCGATCCGTTCCGTCAGATGGCCTCAGGTCGATTTCGCAGCTCGAAGCGATACTGATTTGATCTCACCTGTGTCGCCTACGATTTTGAAGCCACCGCCCTTCCGAAGTCCCCGCGTCACCGAATATGCTAGCCGAACGGTAATCCGATTCTTGCGACCGAAGCCGTTCAGCCCCGGGGGACCACCCTTTTTCTATGGCGGACGAGTGAAAACTGTCAACCGTGAAAGGGAAACATACGTCTCCAAAGTAGCAGGCGCGTGCATAAAAAATCCAATGGTCGCGCGACCATCAAGCAAGAACTCCCAGATTCAAATTGTCATTTGGAAGCGCCTTGCGTCACGCTGGGCCTCAGGACGCGCCGATGGGATCATTCTGACGCAATTTGCGTGCGGCGTTGTCTGAACCGCATCTCTTGCATGTCGGACTGGCTGGCTCTGCCCGGAGGCAATACTCTACCGGAGCAAGTTCGTTTCCGAGCCTCATCAAGTTCAACTGCAGCCAGAGGATCTGTTGCCGCTCACACCTGCTGCGCTGATCAACGCTCCGGCATACTTCCCCATACGGAGCTGATAGAAATTGCGTACCATGCCCTGCTCCAATCCCTTCCCCAGGATACTTGGCATTTTCCAGCTCCCGAAACAGGCCTCGCGCTCACCCTCTGTTGTAGCGGCATATCGCGATCGATTGGTTCGATGAACCCCTGCCTGTCGGCCGAACATTGCGTTTGGGCGTAATTCCGTGATGAAATTCTTCAAACGAGGTCGGAGTGACCGCCCTCGCCTTCGTCAAATGCAAGCATGGGAGTGCTTTCCAGCGCAGCAGATCGTGAAAGCTATGCAGACGCGCGTCTGCCGCCGCTAATTCGATGGCGTGTGGATAACCCGAGCGTACAGACTTGTCAGGCGAGCCGCTTAGAGGCGTCGCTGACCTGAGGCGCCGGTGCGCTTGCCGTCCGGCCGAGACGATAAGCTCCTCCCAGGCGCCATGTATGGCTGAGACTATCGCCACGTTCCGCGATGAAAGAGTTTCACGATCGATCTCTCTGCGATGATCAGCCAAAGAGCGGATTCAACCTTGAAGTCACGTGTCGATGTCAACGCTTCGGGGGCTGGCGGCGGCCTTCCCCCTTCTGTTTTATGACCAGCCTGTATTCAACGAAAGAACGCATTTTGCTGCAGTTCTTATGCGGCGATCCTGCAAGTGAGACCGTTTCATGCACGAGATCCGCGCGAAGCTAATGACCGTCGGACATCCACTGAAAGTTGTCCTAGCGACTGAATGATCAGGCGGTTCCTTACTTCGATGCAGAAATTCGTCTCAGAGATTGTCTACCTTGCGTAATAGCGGAGGAAGACTCGAGCTAAACACCGGCCAGCGCGATCGTGCAGGGAGCCTGCCGTGCAGTGGCATCTGAGCGGCTGCGCGAGCCTTGCAGACTTTGCGATGAGGCTTCTGTCGCTTTGGGCGAGGTCAAACCGCAATGTTCGCGATTACCGACGGTCATCTATGATTCGACACATCGTATTCTTCACCGCAAAAGATAAGGCGCATGTCGACAAAATAGTCGACGGCCTTTCCGTTCTCGCCAAAATCCCGCACGCACGCCGGCTTGAGGTCGCTCGCAACCGTAAGAGTGACCGGCTTGGCAACGAAATTGACGTGATCGTCTACGGTGAATTCGACAACGAAGTCGAACTCGAAGCCTATAAAGCGCACGAGCTTTACCAGGAATCGATCCGGCAGGTCAGGCCGCTCCGAGAGCTACGTCTCGCGGCCGATTACAGCATGTCAACAGATGCGGAGCCATTTGGCAGGCCCTACCCGCAAGCGTAATTAACCTGGCAGGCACGTAGGGGTTTTTGGGTGCCCATGAGGCTCGCCTTCGCCGGACGGGATTACAATCGACCATGTATCGCTGAGCGACAGACTAATGCATGTATTGGAACTGCAGTGGATTGAGCCCGTCACAGCCATGCGACGCCTCTCGCATCGGAGGCACCTCACGTTCCTGGATAGCGCATCGAGACACGCGGTGCTCGGGCAGTACTCGTATGTGACGTGCGATCCCTTCAGCACTTACATAATCGCGGACGGGAGAGGTATTTGCAACGGAGAGTCCATTGTGGGCGATCCGTGGGCGGCACTTCGCGCTCTGCTAGCCAACTATCCGCAAATACATCGCGCCGATCTCCCGGCATTCCAGGGCGGCGCCGCCGGCTTTTTTGGATACGAGCTGAACAGGACGCTGGAGCGATTGCCGGTGCCGACCATCGGGGGGCATCGCTTGCCTCAGGCACTCCTACATCTTTACGACGTCGTGATAAGCTTCGATCACCGCCATAATAGATGCTGGATCCTTTCTACCGGGTGGCCGGAGCAGGATCCAGCTCGCCGGCGTGAGAGAGCTCGCCAAAGAGCCGAAGAATTTGTTGGGCTGCTTACAGTCTCAGCCCCTCCTCCTGATTTTACACCAGGCGAGGCCGGCTCATGGCATTCAAACTTCAGTCGCCAGGGATACATCGCGGCGGTACAGCGCGTGATTGATCTCATTCTGTCGGGTGACGCCTTCCAGGTCAACATTGCGCAGCGCTTCAGCGCCCGCCTGGCGAACTCGTTCGATCCGATAGCCTTCTATTGTCAGCTGCGGAAAATGAATCCGGCTCCCTTTGCCGCCCTTCTTCGGTATGGCAAGCTCACCATTGCATCGAGCTCGCCCGAGCGTTTCCTAAAGCTTCACGGGCGACAGGTCGAAACGCGACCTATCAAGGGGACGGTGGCGCGTTCTGCTGATTGCGAGGAAGACCGGCGTCGCGCTGAGACGCTGCTAGGTTCGGAAAAAGACCGCGCCGAGAACACCATGATCGTCGACCTCCTGCGCAATGATCTCTCGCGCGTTTGCAGGCCTGAATCAGTCCACGTCCTGTCCTTGTGCAATCTCGAGTCCTATGCCTCGGTGCACCATCTCGTGTCCATCGTTACGGGTGAGCTAGCACACGGAGAGGATGCCGTGGGCCTACTTAGGGCCTGCTTTCCCGGCGGCTCAGTTACCGGAGCTCCCAAGGTACGCTCGATGGAAATTATCCTGGATATCGAACGTGTGTCGCGAGAGGTGTATTGCGGGGCCATAGGCTACATAGGATTCAATGGACTTATGGATGTAAATATTGCCATTCGCACCGTAACGATCGACGACGGCCAGGCCGTCTTCCATGCAGGTGCCGGGATAACGGCAATGTCCGATCCGGCCGCCGAATATGAGGAGAGCCTTGCAAAAGCAGAGCGCATTTTTCGCGCATTCATTGCTGAAGACGCCGGTGCATCTTGATTGTCATTATCGACAACTACGACTCTTTTGTCTTCAACATTGCGCGATATTTTCGCAAGCTTGGTGCAGCAACACGTGTCGTCCGGAACGACGCGATGGATGTGAGCGAACTTGCTGACCTCAGGCCCCGCGCGGTTGTCATCTCCCCCGGTCCTTGCACTCCAATTGAGGCTGGAATATCGACAGCCGTCGTTCGTGAACTTTCGGGTCAGGTGCCAATTCTCGGGATTTGTCTCGGACACCAGTGTATTGGGACCGTATTCGGCGCACGCGTAACGCGCGCACGTCGTCCTATGCACGGTCGGTCCTCGTATGTCACACATGAAGGCGGCGGGCTTTTCAAAGAACTACCGTCTCCACTTTGTGTGGGGCGCTACCATTCGCTTATCGTCGAATTGGATGCGTCATCTGCCCGTCACCTCACGGTGACAGCGCTCTCGGATGATGGAGAACTCATGGCCCTCGCCCATCGCGATCAACCAACATATGGCGTGCAGTTCCATCCGGAGTCGATACTCACCCCACAAGGGGACGTACTGTTCGCAAACTTCCTACGGCTTGCAGAGCTTTCTTAAGGCGGCCGTAGAGGACTGGTGCAGCCATAGCGTGGCGCTTCCGGTCGATCGCTGGCCCGACGACATGCGGCTGTCGGACATCGAGCCGCGGTTCGTTTGAGGCGTCTGTGGCCGGCTCGGCGCCGAGGTTCGGAAATTTCCATTTGAATGTCGAAGGGTCCATCGGCGGCATGGGCCATCGGTAGCCTTAAAGACGGCCCTGGCCATGGGGCTTTTGGGGTCGCGGAGGCCGGGGCCGCTGGAGGCGCTTGAACCTTAGAAGGCCAAGCGAGCGCGAGCTTACTCACAGGTCAAACGGCTGTTTTGTTCGCTTCCGCACATTGGCGATACCGTTCCGATCAGGAACGGCACAGGGAGCGGCCGGCTCACCCTGGTTTTGCGCTGTGTGAACAAGTGGTCACGAGCAGCATGGTTCGGCTGCATTGCCAATCTTGTCCCAAAGTCGGCTCAAAGAGTGCGCGAGGAGTACCGATTGCCATAGTGGTGCCAGCCGCCACCAAAACAACGGCCGTCAGAGCGAGCATTCGAGAGGTTGTCCAATTAAATTGCATGGCGCTTCCCTCCAGTTGAGGCGCGCACGCTATCCCTGGTGATACCTGCCGCTTGTGAACTACATCACACGGCTTCCTCAATGCTCATCACAACCGCGTGCAGGAGCCCGCCAGCGAGGCCAGTTGGGCCTTTTGTGCTCCCGAACCCAGTTCGCGCTAGTCAACATTGAGCCTCTTTTGGAGAGCCCTGACCATAACCTCGACGTGCCCAGCGGCGAACAGTGCACGCGCAAGTTCTGGTCTTGCTGCATTCTCGGGCAGAATGACGGAGGTCATGGCTAATCCGGTCGCCCAAAGCATTCGCGTGCGCGGCGGAGTTGTCGATCGGGGCGCGGCCGTCACCTCGTTGATTCTTCAAGAGGGCGGTGTATGCGGCGTTCGGATTGGTTCAGAGGAGATTCGCTCGGCGCATGTCATACTTGCAGCTCATTGGGCGCCGGCGAAGAAGGTGCTCAATGACGCCTTTGGGCCGCAGAAGTGGAACGAGCGGATGCTAACACTGCTGACAATGCCGGCAGCAACGCTTTGCTCAACATCGTCGACGACGTGACGCGCGAATGCCGCGATCCCGGACACCTCGATTTCCGGCCATCGGGTTGCTCGCGAGCTGACGGAACTGATCGCCCAGCGCGGCAAGCCAGGCATCATCGTCTCCGACCACGCACCGAATTCACCTCGAACGCCATCCTTGCATGAAGGATCACGGGATCGAATGGCACTACATCCCGCCAGGCAAGCCGATGCAGACGGATGTTGTAGAATAGCCCTATCGGCTCAGAATGCCGCCTTTTCCACAACCTTCGTCTTGCCGGGCCGAGTCCGCCATGGGGAAGTCGCTGCTGTGTATGCAGCTCCCGCCCTCTCGGCTTGCGCGCAGTGGCGATGGCCGCGATATGCTTCGATTCGCGAGGCTGGGAAGTGCGACACGAACCGTTGCAAACCGGTGGTTCGGAAGCCCTGCACGATTCGTTCCCGTTTTCGCAGCGGCACATGCGAATGCTCAACGCGATCGTCAGCCCCTTGTGCCAGCGATGCTCGACTTGCGGCATCTGGGTCTTTGCCGCGCCCGCAATTTGTCGTGGTCATGCGCCTGGGCCCGCAGCCCCGCTTCTTCAGCAACCGGGTCGGCGGGCGCTTGGCAGCCTTGGCCTTGCGGGCAGCTGGACGATCTCGTCGAGCACATAGGATGCGCTCGAGGTACCCGAGCGCGAGGTTGGTTGGCATAACCTGCTGCGGATAAGCCGGAGCTCGCTCAAACCACCACCTATCAGGGCAGCGAATTAGACCTTTTCCGCTTTGGGAATCTCAAGTGAGTCAGCCAACAAGCTCGTTGGTATTGGAGGCTGGCTGAGTGGCGGCCGCCTCGCCGCGAAGATAGGCGTGCAGCGCCTTCACGCAGGGATCCGCATTCTTTTTGTCTTGTTTGCGGGGCGGCACGAACGTGATATCGGCTTGTGCATAAAGCGGCGTGCGCTCGCGCATCAGTCGGCTGATTGTCTGATCCCGGTCGGGGCCTTGCAGCAGCGGGCGGTTGATACCTTTCCTAAGGCGATGTTGGATCACGTCGAAGTCGGTGTTGAGCCAGATCGAGACGGCTTTCTCCCCGACGAGACGCCGGGTCGGCTCATGCATGATCGAGCCGCCACCAGTCGCGATCACCGCGGGCCCTTCCTTGAGCACACGCGCGATTACCCTCGCTTCGAGCTCCCTGAACCACTCCTCGCCATGGGTATCGAAAATCTGCGGTATCATTTTACCGGCCTCTTTTTGGATCTTTTGGTCGGTATCGATGAAGGGCAGCCGCAGTCGCTCGGCGATGGCCGGGCCAATGGTGGATTTTCCGGCGCTCGGCATGCCGACAAGCACGATCGGCCGCACGCCGAGGGCCGCGATAATCTCGCTTGCCTCCGTTGACCTGGCGATCTCGGGCATTCTTGACTGTTCGAAAGCTCGCAATCCAAATGCCGCATCTCCTTCGGCTCCCCAGTGGTGTATGCCCAGGGCGCCGTCGGGGATCGCAATCTGTGTGCAGACCTCTCTCGTCCGCTGCACCAGTTTCTCGGCCTTAGCTTGCTCCAAAGCATCCTCGCTTGATTGCCGCCGCAGCCTGCCGAGAATTTTATAGGTGTCGTGATTGGCAAGCTTGGCTTGATAGCTGCCTGGCGTGTGGAACTCCACTTCGAAGCGATAAGCTTCCGCCGTGGTGAGGACTGTCTTGATGCCGACGAAAGTCGGACTGCGCATTCTGAACCAGTTGGTTGTCTGGCGTTCGGTGTAGTCCCGCTCCTCAAAGGCCAGCATGGCTTTCTTGAAGGCACGTGTAAAATCCTTGTCAGGAATTTCTAAGACGTGGCGTACGGCGTTGCTGAAGAGCTGTGGGGCGCTGCCGGGCGGGATGCTCATGCCGGTGAGCTGATCTGTCATGGAGGCATGCGATTTCAAGCGGCGCTCCAGATGGGGCATCTTCACTTCGATGCCGGCTTCCGCAAGGATTCCGGCAATCTCGCGTGCCGCTGCGGTGATTTTCCTCTCTTCGGCTATAGCTCGGTCAGCCTCATTTCGGGCGCGTTCTGAGGCCTCCTCGCGGGTCAGCGTGATCATCTCAGCATCGTCGGCGGCGGGCCGGAAGCCGGAGGGTTTGCGCAAAATGCCCTGCTCCGCAGCGAGTTTGATCGAGGTCTCCATGATTGAAGCCGCCAGAGTGGGGTTGTCCCTCAGATCCTCCAAGGTCGCATCGACATCAAACCTTCCGTGGGCGAGGGTCGCCGCCACGCCCTTGACGTAGGGCACGGACTTCAAGCCCGGCGTCTCGTAGAGGAGCCGCTGAAGGTGACTGCTTTTCTGGAAAAAGAGGTTGGCGCCAGTATCGGATTTATAGGCATCAGTGCCGACCTTGATGCCGAGGCTCAGCAAGTTGTTTGCGCTTTTTACGAGATCGTCCGCATTGTAACCATCCGGGCGGGGATCGATGCGGGGAGGATAGTGGTCGAGTAAAAGCTGGATGCGGTCTCGTGGCTGAGGCGTTGCCGGATAGGTCTCCGCCAGATCCGGGAAAAGATTGCAGAGCCTTGCGCTGAGGCTCGGGTTTGCGGCGTTCGAGCTTTCGATTGTTTCGGGCAGGGGTTGCTCATTCGGCTTCACTGCCCATGCCGCTAGGTCGTCGACGAGCAACTCGGCCATTTCGCGAGCAACCAGATGTTTGGCGACCTCAATCTCGCTCCTCGCTCTCGCAAACGTGTTCTGGATATCCTGGCTACTCACCTCTTCCTGGCCCAACAGCTGACGGATCTCTCGCCTGAGCTCGTGGTGAACGCCCTCATAGGTGCCAAAGACAGCACGCTCGGCAAACCAGCGTTGTGCTTCATGGGATTGAGCCAGAAAGTTTCGCTGCAGGCAGCTATAGGTTTCCAGGACATCCTGCGTGGCGGCGAGGATCTGGCGGGCGCGACCGAACTGGTAATTGTCGCCGTCAAGCGCCGGGGTATGCGACTTTGGCGGCTTCAGCGACGGAAGTCCGAGAGCTTGCTCCTTGCGATCGAACTGGCGCACATGCTCATAAAGCTGCGGCCGGTCGCCGATGATGACGACGGTGTCCCCGTCGAAGTCCCCGTCAAGTTTTTTCTGTTCACCGATCGGGACGGCAACCAACGAGCCCGGAGCGAACACCTCGGTAGCCTGCAGGATGCCGACGCACTCGAGCGGCGTGTCCAGCTTGGCGCGGTCCTTGCTCGAGGTCCAGCTCGAATGGCATTTGACGTCCTCGGCAGACATGACCAGCCCACGGTCGGCGTAGCCGGCCGGCCACATCTTATCCGGCACAACCATCAGAATGCCTTTGGCAAAAAAAGTCGGATCGTCGCCCGCCAGTTCCTTCCCCGACTTCTGAGCGACATTGAAGCTGTATTGGATGGCTGTGCAGTTTTCGAGGAACACAGCGGTCGGGTCCCCTTTAACGGCCGACTTGACTCGCTCGGCGGCAAACGGGCGCAGATTGGGCTTGTCGTAGGGCGAGCGCCCGATCAGCACGCCGCTCGCCCCCATCAACGTCTCGCTCTTGAGCGTCGGCACATGGAGACAGTCATCGCTGGACGGTACGGCAACCGCGCCGGGACCGTCGATGTGTCCGGCCGTCACGGTGCGAAACAACTCTTCAGACGTCAACTCTCGCCCTTGTCTGCTCTCGAGCCAGGTTTTGGCCTTCTCCCGCGCCTCATCGGTCACCGGCTCGCTTCGGGGATAGTGTTGCAGCGCCGATGCGGGAACGGACATTCTTCTTCCCTCACCAAAGGCAGGCACCCGATCAGGACCTTCCTGTCGGCGGGCGCGATTTACAGCTGGCATACGGTTGGCCAACGAGGCCTTGATGAAACCGCAACCATCATGCGGCCGCAAGGCGATCGGGCCTTCTGGCCCAGCCAGCTTAAAGGGATGCTCCTCGCCGGCAGGACGGTCCGGCAGCAGCGACAGTTTGAAGGCGCCCTCCAGCGCGTAGTCCCGAGGACCTAGGTCCTTGATTGCCGGCGGCGCGGCAAAACCCCTGCGCTGAGTGTAATAGTATGCCTCCTTGAAAGGGGCCCAGGCACGCGACAGCTGCTCGAACGCTGTGCCCGGCGCCGTTTCGGCATACGGAATCGCCAGCAGCTTTCCCCCGGAAGACTCTGCCCTCGCCCCACCTGGAAGGCGGGCGGCGATCTGCGACACGGGCTTTTTGGGCGGCTTTAACTTGCTTCCGCCGAACAGGTCCATGCGGTATGGCACACCCTCGACGGTGACCGTACGCGCCAGCATGAACGCGCTCGGCTTTCCTGGCAGCTGGACCGCGACGACGGGCAAAACCCCCGAGGTCAGGCGATGAAAAATCGAATAGCGTGTCTCGGGCTCCGTGGCCACTGGCCGGCCCTGCATGTCCACCACTGACAACTGCATCAGTCCCGCGTCACCCTGCGGAGGTCTGGGCTCGTGGGCCATGGTTCGCAACACTTGATGGACGTCGAACACGGACGCTGGATGTTGGGCCTGGACCGTCGCCGCATTCTGCGCCAAGAACGTGTCCAGCGCATCGACCGGACTCTCCGCCGCGATCTCCGCCATCAGGTTCCAGCTCATGTTGGAAAGATCGCCTTCGACGAGGCCGCCCGTTTTGTCCAAAATCTCCTTAGTCTTGCGCTGCAGCTCTTCCTGCCTCACCCGCAAATCGGACTTCTTGCCTTCGACATAGGGCCGGCGGAACAATGCCGCCAAAACCGCACGGGCCTTGAGCGTTTGATAGATCGACAAGGCGGGGCCACGGCTCGAGTACGGCCCTCGGGCTCGCTCGGCATCGCTTGCTTTGAGATGCCCCTCGATCTTGTGCTCGACGATCGGTTGAATGTCGTTCAGCAAGTTTAAAGCCCGCCTCCGGTGCCAGCGCAGGTGCGGGCTGCGCGCCAGCGGCAGCAGAGCGATGCAGAGAGTACCCATGATTTCGAGGTCGTTCTCAGCGGCAAAATCAGGGCCACGATGCAGTTCCGTCAGCCGGTCTAACCCGGTGCGTGCGAGCAAACCGAGATCGTCAAACAATTGAGCCTTAGCCAGCGCTTTGAAAATCATGGCGATGTTCAGAACCTGGGTCTGCTCCAGGCGATCACTGGCATAGTGAAGGTAGTGGGCCAGATCGTGCAGCCGATTCTTCAGCAGAGCGGTCTCTATAATCTCTCCAGTGCCCTCTCCCCTCGTGACACCTCGCCCCAGAGCATTGGCTATCATGCTGAGCTGAGTTGTGGTGAACGCTCCGAATCGGAGGTCTCCCGAGCCGAGTTTGCCCACTATGTCGATTATCGCCCCATGGCACACCGCCTCTTCCGGCCACTTGCTAAAGCCGTTCACCAGGATCGCCAGTTCCCGCGGAGTAAAATCAGAGAGCCGGTTGTCACGGCGAGAGACCTCGTTGGCAATCGCGACTGTGGCTTGGCGAGCGTCCTGCTCTTGCAGCCACTTGCTGAAACCGTTCACCAGGTTCGCTAGACCCTGCGGAGTGAAATCAGACAGCCGGTCGGCGCGAAGGACCTCATGGGCGATTACAAGGGTGGCCTGACGTGAGTTCTCCTCTTGTGGGCACTTGCTAAAGCCGTTCACCAGATTCGCTAGGTGCTGAGAGGTAAAATCGGAGAGCCGGTCGGCGCGGCGAAGCACCTCACCGGCGATCACAGCGATGGCGTGACGTGAGTTCTCCTCTTGTGGCCACTTGCTGAAACCGTTCACCAGGTTCGCCAGACCCTGCGGATCAAACCCAGAAAGCCGGTCGGCGCGGCGACGGACCTCATCGGCGATCGCCAGCATGGCGTCGCCACAGCCCGTCTCGTCAGGCCACTTGCTGAAACCGTTCACCAGGTTCGCCAGACCCTGCGGATCAAACCCAGAAAGCCGGTCGGCGCGGCGACAGACCTCACCGGCGATCGCCAGCGTGGCCTCGTCACAGCCCGTCTCGTCAGGCCACTTGCTGAAACCGTTCACCAGGTTCGCCAGACCCTGCGGATCAAACCCAGACAGCCGGTCGGCGCGGCGACGGACCTCGTCGGCTATTTCAACTATAGCGCTGCGGCAGTCTGTCCTTTCCGGCCACCTGCTGAAGCCGTTCACCAAGCTCGACAAGTGCTGGGGAGTAAAACTGGAGAGCCGGTCCGCTCGGCCAGCGCGGCGACGAACCTCGTCGGCGATTGCAAGTATAGCGTCGTTGCACTTCGCCCCCTCGGGCCACCTGCTGAAGCCGTTCACGAGGTTCGACAAGTGCTGGGGAGTAAAATTGGAGAGCCGGTCGCCGCGGTGATGGACCTCGTCGGCGATTTGAACTATAGCGTCTCGGCAGTCCTGCGGCCACTTGCTGAAGCCGTTTACCAAGTTCCCCAACGCCTGTGGATCAAAATCAGAGAGCCCGACATCGCGGCGGCCCGCGCGGTAACGCACCTCGACGGCGATTTGAACTATAGCGTCTCGGCAGTCCTGCGGCCACTTGCTGAAGCCGTTCACCAGGTTCGCCAACGCCTGTGGATCAAAATCAGCGAGGCAGACATCGCGGCGACCCGCGCGGCGACGGACCTCGACGGCGATTGCCCTCATCGCACCGCGACACTCCGCCTCTTCCGGCCACTTGCTCAAACCGTTCACCACGGTAGCCAGGTTCTGCGGACCAAAGTCAGAGAGCCAGACATCGCGGCGGCCCGCGCGGTGACGGACCTCGCTGGCGATTGCCCTTATAGCACCGCGACACTCCGCCTCTTCCGGCCACTTGCTCAAACCGTTCACCACGATAGCCAGGCTCTGCGGACCAAAATCAGAGAGCCCGGGAGCGCGGCGGCGAATCTCAGCTGCAACTGCTATTGTGGCCTCACGAGAGTTCTCCTGTTCCGGCCACTTGCTGAAGCCGTTGACCAGCAGGGCGAGACTTTGAGCGTTGAGCTCCGAAAGCGCTCCGCGTTGCTCACGAAAAAACCCGGCGATTCGGATCATTCCATTACGACATTCCGCCACCCGGGGATATCGACTGAACGACAATACGAATAGGGAAAGCGTTTTGCTTTCGACGTCGTTTAGCGCATTGCCGAGGCTCGACACCTGAGCTGCCATGGCCCTGCAAGCTTCCACGCCTGCCTGACCTCCAGCCTCCCGGCTCATCGTGTTGCATGAGGTGGCGTACCCCCATGTATTCCGGGCGCGGATATCTTGTTCCCATCTTGGGACAAATTCGCGTTTGAACTCGGAAGCGGCCTTTTGCAGGAATGTTGCGTGGTCCGGTCGACCCTGCAGCTTCCTGTCATACTCCACCACAGCGCATGAGAATTTAGTGATGTCGCCAGCGAAAGAAATGTCATGTAAAGCGTTATTAAGTAGGTTTTCCGAGTATCCACGCTTGAAGCTCTGTTCGGCTACATGGACGAAACGCCGCCTTCCCGGTCCTGCACCCGGGTCGGACTCCGTTTGCCTATGGGGTGGCACGGTGTCTGGTTGCGAGCTTCTGGATCCTTGATTGCCGAGCCAGGGTTTGTCATCAGAACCTAAAGAGGTTTCTTCTCGACCTGGCGCTCCACCCTCCGGCACTGGGGGAAAACCGCACCGTCGCGCAGTGGCTTCACGTGGCGCAGCGCCCAGGATCCGATGTGCGCCAACGGAGGGTCCGGAAGATCTGTCGCCAAGGGCATCATCGGCACCGCGCGCAATGCGAGCGAAGGACGTCCTTCTATCTTGAGGCCCAGAGTGCATCCGCTCCAGGACGGAATCGAACGATTGGCTGCCTTCCCCAGGGGCAAGACTTGATTCCGAGTTCGCCGCCTTCGCCAGTCCCTGCGCCTCGGACAACATCATCTTGAGCCGGACTGTTTTCTCGTGCACTTCGTGCACATGCGCAAGCGTGAGCAGGCCGCGTCGACGAGGCTCTTCCAGCGCGTCCAGACAGGCCTGCATCTCGGCGGCCTGCGTCTGCAGGCGCTCGACCACGATGCCCACTACGTGATCGGCGTCCTCGGGCTTCATCTGGCGCGCTTGCGAGACGGTCCTTTGCTGACCAGCCAGATCGAACTGCAAAAGTTCGTCCAACCGCTTGATCAGTGGCGCCAACGCCTCCGTCGACGCCGGGGCCTGCCAGACCGCCGAGTGTGCCGCCGCCGACGACGCACTTGCATGCGCCTCCTTGGCGCTCACAAGCTTCTTCGTACCTAGATCCGAGCGCACGAGAACCTTGTCCGCTGGCGCCGTGTCGCTGTCGCCCGCGGCGACTTGCGGCTCGGGCCGCCCGGCCGAACTCGCGGCGTCAGCAGCCGGCTTGCGGTTGCCTTTCCCCTCCCTGCGCGCAGCGGTGCCTTTGGCCACCGCTGCCTTGCCGGCAGTGTCGGCCGGTATCGTAGCGCCAGCGTCGGCCGGCGGTGCAATGATGGCTGACGTTTTCAGCTGCAGTGCCAGGAAGTGCATGACCTCGTGCGCAGTGATCCGTGAGTCGTCCACGATCTGGCCCAACAGTTCCAATGGGAGGCTGGCACCTGTTCGGTTATCGCTTAGCTTGGCAAGGATGTCGTCGTGCAACGCCAACGCAAATTCCGAAAGCCGTTCCATGACTCCTTCCAGAACGGTGCAGTGCTCTGCGTCGAGTGCCGCTCCGTCCTTGTGCAGAACGGCTTCCTCCGTCGAGAGGAATGCCGGAAAAACATCCTCGACAAAAGTCCCGAGCAGACGCACCCCCCCGTTGTCACCCATGAGGGCGTCCCTCACGGCTGGTTCAAACGTGCTCGCCTGAGACTCAATCATAAGTCGCGCGAGCGCAATCCGCGATTGCAGACACTTGTACCTCGCATGAAGTACCAAGCCGGTATTCAGGCGTAGTGCGGCCTCTTCGGGCTTCCGCATCTCGGGCGTCGTGCTTGGCAAGTTGGCGGTGGCCTCGCAGACGGACACCATCCGTTCCGAGCGCAACAGCTTCTTTCCCCACCACTCCATGCAAGCCAAATGCTCCTTCGCCACACTGGAAGCCACTCGGCTCAGCTGGTCGGGGGTAGCGTTAGATTCGAAAATCCGCTGGAACAGGTCTGCCGAATTCTTTCTGCGCTCTTCCAAGGCGGCGATAGTCGATGAGGCCAGTGCGTTGCATTGGTGGGCCGCATCGAGCACGGCATAGCGGTATCCACGGGCCTCAGCGTCGGACAGAATGCTCCGCGCCACGGCCGGGCGCAGGCTCGCGTAGTAGTCCAGAACTGCTGAGCCTGCTTTGACGAACCGATCGGTCAGCTCTTGCGCCTCCTCCGGGTTCTGGGCGTGCATGGCCGCATTACGGCAAGCGTCAAGTTCCTCAACCAGGCAATCCCTGTGTCGCTTGGTTGCGTTGATTTCTTCCTCTGATGAGGAAATGGAGACTGCCGCACCCAAAGTTGGCGGCTGGCTGGCGACCGGCGTCGTGTCTCCACCCTCCGACACTGAGGGAAAGCCGCGCCGCCGCGCAGTGACTGCACGTGGCGCAGCGGCTGCACGTGGCGCAGCGCCTAGGATTCGATCTGGGCCAACCGAGGGACCGGAAGACCTGTCGCCAAGAGCATCGTCGGCACCGCGCGCCATGCTAGCGGAGGGCGTCCCTCTATCTTGAGGCCCAGAGCGCATCCGCTCCACGACGGAATCGAACGATTGACTGCCTTCCCCAGGGGCTAAACTTGAGTGCGAGCGTGAACTGCTCGATCCGGCTCCAGCATCCCCAATGCGCGATCTGCCAGATCGGCCAATGCCCGTCATATTCCATCTCTGATAAAGGCGAGAATCGCTGCTTATGATGTTGCGGGCTGATGTCGCTCAGCCATGGCGTATCAAGGCTTTGGCCCATAAGTGCAATCGCCCAGATGGCGCATGGCATGAGGTCTGAGGAACCTGCGGCATGTTTTCGTCAACCGTCATGGTCAGCCCGGACCCAAGACGGCGTGGCCTACATCCTGGCCAAAGTACACGCCAGCAGCCCAAGATCGGCCGAGACTGGCACGCGATCGCATCGCGCCGCACTCGCTATCCTCAGTTTTCGCTGCCATTCACCGGGACCGTTCTTCGTCCACCTACGCGAAGATGAATTGCCGGTAGTACCACTCCGGCTAAATGCATCCGGGCACCCGACTGATTCGCTTCGTCAGCTTCGCCACTCTAGTGGACATCGAACGAGGCACCAATTCGACCATACATGATGATTCGCACTCCTGCGTTTGCATTGGGTTCGGGCTGATGAGGCGCGGCAGGCCTAGATAGACCGCCTGGCTGACGATTGGCTGACGAAGGCGTTCTCCCGGACCGATAAAGAAAATCCGAGACCTGGCTCAAGCGTTGATGAATCGGGCTGCGGCCTACACCGGCCGGCGAAGGCCGCAGGTCAGGCCGCCTGGGCCTGCGATCGGGCGCTGTCTATCTGAGGAGCGTCTTGAGCTGGCTGGGACGAAGAGATTACGGAAGGTTGAGAATATCGAGACGAAGCGCTGCAGGCTTCCCCGGCGAACGGAAGCCCTGCATCGTTCGCTCCCGCTTTCGCAGCGGCACATGGGAATTCTCGGCCCTGTTGTTGAAGCCCCTGTGCGCGGTGCTCGGCATCCGGCATGACCTGCCGTTTCGCCGCTCAATAGGACCGCAGTGTGATTGTTCATGGAATAGGGACCCTGCTTGAGGGGTCGTTTTCATCCAAACGGGACCCCCCTTAACGCAGGGGCGCGACACTGCTTCCGGTTTCATCGGAGGCATTTGTTTTGATGTTGGTTGTGAAGCCGATTGCAAAGATACGCCGGCTTTCGCTGGTTCAGCGCAAATCGATCAAGCAGATCTGCCGGGAATTGAAGGTCTCTCGGGAGGTGGTCCGCAAGGTCCTGCGTTCGGGGCAAACGGAGTTCCGCTACGTGCGCAAGCACCAGCCGTTGCCTCGGGTGGGTGCATGGCGCGATGAGCTTGAGCGGCTTTTGGCGACCAATGCGACGAAGCCGTCGCGGGAACAGCTGACGCTGATCCGGATTTTTGAGCAGCTTCGCGATCTGGGCTATGACGGCAGCTACAGCTCGGTCTGGGGGCATACGCGGGCCTTTGAGGAAGAACGGGGCAGCGCCGCCGCCGATGCGTATGTTCCGCTGATCTTCGCGCCGGGCGAAGCCTACCAGTTCGACTGGAGCCACGAGATCGTTGTTCTGAACGGGGTGACGCGACGGTGAAGTTGGCGCATATGCGGCTGTGCCATAGCCGGATGTTCTTCGTCAGGGCTATCTGCGCGAAAGCCAGGAGATGGTGTTCGACGCGCAGGATCGGGCGTTTGCCTTCTTCCGGGGCACCTGCACGCGCGGCATCTATGACAACATGAAGACGGCTGTGGAGACGATCTTCATCGGGAAGGAGAGGCAATACAACCGCCGCTTCCAGCAGATGCGCCGCCACTATCTTGTCGAGCCGGTGGCCTGCACGCCGGCGTCGGGCTGGGAGAAGGGCTAGGTCGAGAACCAGGTCGGGCTGTGCGCGAGCGCTTCTTCACGCCGAGGCTCCGCTTCAAAAACCTGGAGGAACTCAACGCCTGGCTGCTCGACCGATGCATCGCTGTGCGGGAAGGCCTCGCGAAGCCTGAACTTGTCCAGCGCGCGCCGCGACGACAGCCGGAGGATCGATTGATGACACTCGTCGCCCGCATTGCCATTGCCGATCCGGACCTCAGTCTGCGGGCGATCGCGGCACAGCTCGAGACAATGCGGGAGCGGACGCCGCGCGGCGGCTGGCAATGGGCGGCCTCGTCGGTCGAGCATCTGCTCGATCATGCGAGGCGTCTCGGTTTAACGGTGCACGAACCCGCTGACGGCTGAAACGGGCATCCGCCGCCGTTCTCCCGCCCTCCCGTTTCGTCCTGGTGTGACAAATAAGGAGAAATTCTACTCTCCCTCTGGCGTAACGTCGGACCCTGCCCACAAGTGCGGAAGACTGGCGTTGTGATTCCTGATGTTCAGAGCCTTCCATTGCAGCGCGGGGGAAGTTCCCTATCGCGTGCTTGACGGCGGCATCGCCTTGGAGACTGCTGACGTCGATCCGTCCCTCTTCGTAGAGAGCATCAAGGAACGACATCTCGCCGCGATCATGTTCGAACAAGGGCGCCAGTCGTTCTTGCCATTCGGCCAGCACGAGCTCGCACCAGGCTTCCGGGCGGCCGTCCTTGTCGAACATGTCGCTCTTCACGACGGTCAGCAATTTTCCGCGGAGTTCGTTGGTGTCGTAGCTATATCCGTTCAGCGAGGCCGTCCGCCAGTTCAGGTCCGCCCCGATCGCGAGCGTAGCGAGCTTGACCTGTTTCCAATCCAGCCCGCGGACGTGCAGCAGGCGCCATGCGTCCTAGAGATCGCGCGATGCGCAGCGCGCGGCCATCGCGACGCTTTTTCCGGCGGCGATCTCGCGCAGATCCACAACGGGGATTTTCTTCGCGGTGTAGCCGCCCAGAGGAACGGAATTCATTAGCGACGTCCCGAAGAACGGCGTGCGGTACATGTAGTTGACGTCGACCTCGATCGTGCCGGGCCGCCGATGGGCCGAAACGTACCTGAAGCGCCACTTTTCGCCGCCGTGTTCGTCGCGCGGGGTTCGGAAAAGTTCGTAGCTGTAGTTCCCCATAAGGAGTGGCAGACGCTTCATGATGAGCGCCTTGTCGGCGAGCATCGTTTTTCCGATCTTCGCACCGACGTAGTTCAAGTCGATATCCACCGACAGACGATCGAGACCGAGATAGAACAGGTTGAGCGCCGTACCTCCTTTCAAAGCGAACAGATGGCCGATCTCCCTGTCCTTGGTGAGTCGGTCGAGCACGTCTATGAGCGGACCACGCGTTCGATTGTCGCGGCTTCGAACGACAGTTCATTGGAAAGCTTCTCCAGGCGTTCTACCGAGATCATGGCGCCATCTCCGGAGAGCCACCTTCGAACGAAGGATGTGGAATTCGCTAGGCAGCACCACGTTCCATTCCGGATGCGCCTCGCCGGCCTGGGACGTCGTGCCTAGCACCGCGCGCGGCGACGACGGTGCCAACCGTTTCAAATCCTTCAGCATCTCGTCGTCGACGAAGAGGTCTTCGCGACGGCTCTCCAGCCAGCAACCGAGGATACCAGCGAGCGACTGGTTCTCGCGAGCTGTCGTCAACTCGACGAGCTTGGTCACGTCGAGGGCGCGCACGGTCGGTAGCGCGTTAGAGAGTTCTTCGGTGCCCGCCGCCAGGTCGGGCCGCTCGACGCAGTCGACGAGGGTGCCGATGACGCCGATCAGCCCGCGGCCGGTCCGCATCGGCAAAAACAGCCGCTTGGCGCCCGGCAGCGTATCCGAGCCGCGTCCGGCCGGGCGATCGTTGGACCAGGTCCAGTTCGCCGCTGCAGGTCGGCCCTGTCGAGTTCATCCTCGGGCGGATAGCCGGATTTTACGGTGAGCACGCCGTCTTCCGGCAGCAGCAGCACGACGCGTACTTTCAGCATCAGCGCGGTCTGATAGGCGATCGCCCACAGCACGTCGTCCAGTGTCGCGGTGCCCGCGAGCTTGCGGCTGAAGGCGTAGAGCGATTCGGTGGTGCGGAGCCTGCCGATCGCCGTAACCGCCTGGGTGCGGACCCGCGCCGCGACATTCGAGACCAGGATCGCAATCAGCATGAAGAAGAAGAAGGCGGCGACGTTGGTCGGTTCGGTGATCATGAAGGTGTAGACCGACGGCAGGAAGAAGAAATTGTAGCACAGCGAGGCGGCGACGCTGGCGCAAGGCCGACGGCCACGACCAGCGTACCGCCAGATCAATGAGAGGACGTCTTCAAGACGCTCGCCGCACATAAACTCAAGCGATACCGCCTGACTATTCCTCTGGCGGCTGACACTGATCCATGGGTAGCGACGCGCTTCACCTCGATCGTAGGCCTTGCCGCCAACTATGGCGTCATTCTTGAACCTGTTCTGGCGCTTCCGCTAACGTGGGGCGACAAGACCGATGCTGGCAAGTATCCTGCCGGCGACGCTGCTGCGATCTACTCCCAGGGCCACAATCGGACCCTGGCATTCGTTCGCCAGTTCGCATCTTCAGTCGGCGACTGAGAACTTGGTAACGAGATCAATCTGACCTTCCGTGATGGCAACGGCTCTCCATTGTTCGGCAAGGGATGGACCTCTGCCGAGTTCGCTGCATATCCGTCGATGGCCGACTTCGCCAATCTCTTGCGGGGAATGTCGGACGCGATCGAGCAGGTACGCCGCGACACCGGCAGAAACCTTCGGCGCATCGTCGGCACCACATCGACGATGTTCGGCTACATCGACTTCATGAAGGCGAATGGCGTCAAGATCGATGTGCTCGGCTATCACTAGACGAGCATGCCGGCGTGGACCCGACGAACTACTGGGGGCGGAGTTCGTCCCAACTTCAACCTGTTCACAAAGCTATCGAGCTACGGCGTTCCAGTCGCCATCAATGAGATGAACGGCGCCGAGATCTACGACGCACCCTTCGTCAACACCTCGACGTCTGCTCGATGTCGGCCTGTAACTCAAACCTAGATGCGATGCTGGCGAAGTTCTCTCAGTATTCGTTCATCGAGTGGATCGATCTCTACGAGCTGATGGACGAGCTGGACAAGACTGGTCCCGAAGGTCGGTTCGGGCTGATGTTCAATCTGTCGACCCCGAAGCCGCTCATGTCGACGATCGGTCATTTCGTTTTCCTGTCGATCACCCTGATCGCTTCAGCAACCTCAATGACCGCAACCGCGCATCCGGCATCGGCCTGTTCAATGCCGGTCGCCAGCTTGGCTGGTCTCATGGGAGCAGCCCTGCTCCACAGATCGATCGGCGATACCCGACCTGTCGGCTTGGAAGCTCGCGGTTCAGAGCGGCACGCTCATTGATCAACGCTCTTTGGCCTGTGAGAGACCAATCCGTCCTTCATCGCGCTCCGCGAATGTCTCCCCAGACTTCGTTTGTTCAGCAAAGGCCACAATGCTTGCTTCCGTTTCGGCGATCTGAGTCTTCATCTGTTCGGGACGCGCGGACCATCCGCCGCCATGCGCCTGATGCGGTCGATTTCTTCGGCTGTCTGAGCCTGCACCTCATCGGATCGAACGTGAGGGGGCGGCAATGCGCAGAGCTTCTCGAACTCATCGCTTTCGCTCTGGAGCACGATCGACGAGTAGTCGGAAAATACGATGAGGGCATCGACCAGCTCGTCGGTCTCGTCTAGGATCAAAACTCACGCACGCGGCGAGCCTTTGGATCATATTTTGTGGCGGCCGCTGAAGAGGATTCTGATTCGACATCCAGGCTATGATCCAATGGGGATGACAGAGGCTCAGCTCGCTGTTCCGGAGTCGTTCGAGAAGGCCGTTTGATAAAGCTCCTCAATCTTCGTGACTTCGTCTGGCGTTAATTGGGAGAATTCGTTGTCACGGGCGCGCTTTGAGTCGCCCTTCATTCTGTTGCAAGAATCCAAAGAGATTGTTGAGGGTGCGCTCCGGCATGTCGATCATGTTTTCGACGCCCGCCCGGAATGTATCGAAGCTCCGCAAGAACCGGATTTCCTTCGGAAGATCCTGTTCGATGGTCCTCTGCACGCATTCGTACAGAAACTCCGCGTGCGGCGATTTTGTCTTAGGATGGCGGCTGAAAACCGGAAAGTGGATGCCGGCGGATTGAATCCGTCGTACCAGGTGCGGCCATTGCCGTCCTCGAATGGATGGATGTAGACGAACTCGAAGGCCAGCACGGCGGCAGCCACGACGGGGTCAAGCTCAATTGACGAGGCCTGGTCGAACGCGATCAATCCGTGGACGAGGGAAGCGATATCTTCGTGATGCGCGCTGATATGGTCCGGAATGGGTCTCTGCGTCTCGTGGTCATGCTCACCGACGAAACCGCCTTCCTTCCGAAAGCCGAGCTTCACGAAACGCTCATCACCGATGACAATGTGGTGCAGCCGCAAGAAACACCGTCTCATCGAGCGGCGTCCATCCTGCTTCGCCGATGACCCTATCCCACCGCTGGATAAGATCCTGCGGCGGCTTCTCGCCTTCGATGACGCAGCTCGATTTTGAATCCTTGAGGAGAAGGGTCAATTGCGCGGGCCCGCCGCAACGCCCTGGCCATGGCGCCTGGCTCGGAACGCCGGCGCGCCCGTCAGGATCCGGCCCGATGGGCCTCGATGTTGTTCAGGAGGACTCGAAGCGTAGGCATAACCGGGTTCCTTGCCGATCGGCGGCCACCGCGGAGGACCACATGCTGCTGCTCGGCCGCAGGAACGCCATGGAGGGTCGTGACCTTCCTGCTCGAGACGGACATCCCGCACCGCGGCCGCCGGCCTGATGGCCGTCCGAGTGCCGCCGTGACATCGGCGACTATCGGCCTCATCTTGGAGACGGTCTCGCGAGCCCTGTCTATCAACGACGACAGGGATGCTCTCCCATTCACTGGAAGTCCGCCGCACCTCGTGCGGAAGGCTACCGCTTTACCGCTTAGCCGGGGCCTCTTGCGGCGGCTCGTCGTCGGCAATTGCCCGCCACGCTGCGCCGTCGAAGTCGTCATACTGACCGCTCCGAAGCGACCAGAGGAAGGCGACGAGGCCTGCACCTCCGAGTGCCAGCGCCAGCGGGACTAGGATCACCAGGATTTCCATCACGCAATCTCCCGCGACGCGCTACGCCCCCGCAGCGAATTCAGCATGACCAGGATCGACGAGCCGCTCATCGCGGCTGCTGCGATCAGGGGCGTCACGACGCCGCTGATCGCGATCGGCACCGCCAGGACATTATAAGCGATCGCGAGCCAGAGGTTTTGCAGCATCAGGCGCAGCGCCTTGCGCGCGGAATCGATGGCCGCGACGACCGGCGCCAGCGGCCGGCCGAGGAAGATGAGATCGGCGGTCGCCTGGCTGAGATGCGCGGCCGAGATCGGCGACATCGAGACATGAGCGGCCGCTAGCGACGGCGCATCGTTCATGCCGTCGCCGACCATCAGCACCTTGGCGCCGCGCCGCTTCAATTCCTCGATCCGCGCGATCTTGTCGGCGGGCGTGACGCCGGCGCGCCACTCGGGAACGCCGAGAGAATAGGCCGCCGCCCTCACCGCCGGCTCGCGATCGCCGGAGAGAATTTCGACGCCGATGTTGCGCGCCTTCAGCGCCGCGATCACGGCTTGCGCATCCGGGCGGAGGCCCTGACGCACCGAAAGGATGAATTTTTCGGCCCCCTTGCAGAAAGCCACGCTGGAGGCTTCGGGATCTAGACCGGCACCGTCGCCGACCAAGGCATCGGCGCCGCAGAACGACGGACGGCCGAGACGAATCTCGACGCCGTCGACCGTTGCCCGCACGCCCTGCCCGGCCTCCTCGATTGCACCCACGATCGGCGATTTGGCGACGGCGGCCTGCGCGACCGCGGCGGCCACCGGATGATGGCTCGACAGTGCAAGTCGAC
This sequence comes from Bradyrhizobium sp. 153, assembly GCF_023073835.1. Lineage (NCBI taxonomy): Bacteria > Pseudomonadati > Pseudomonadota > Alphaproteobacteria > Hyphomicrobiales > Nitrobacteraceae > Bradyrhizobium > Bradyrhizobium sp. 153. Next base: position 85,146 of record NZ_JADPKH010000069.1, read on the forward strand.
CGGCGAGGTCGAACATGTCTGCGGGGATGTCGGCCGCATTCGTCACCTCTAGATCGGGCAGGGTGAGCGTGCCGGTCTTGTCGAAGATGACATGATCGGCTTCGGCCAGCCGCTCGATGGCGTCGCCGGAATTGAGCAGCACGCCGGATTTGAACATGGCGCCGGAAGCGACAGTCTGCACCGTGGGAATCGCAAGGCCGAGCGCGCAGGGACAGGTGATGATCAAGACAGCAACGCCTGTCACGATCGCATCATGCCAGCCCGCACCGGCGATGATCCAGCCGAGGATGGTGAAGAGCGCGGTCGCATGCACCACCGGCGCGTAGAGCCGCGAGGCGCGGTCGGCGAGCCGCATGTAGCGCGAGCGGGCCTGGAGCGCATTGTCGAGCAACCGCGTGATCTCCGCGAGCAGCGTCGCCTCTGACGCCGCCGAGACCCGCACCCGCAACGTGCCCGAGACGTTCATCGATCCCGCATTGACCGGCGTGCCCTGCTCCGCCGTGACATAGAGCGTCTCGCCGGTGATCAGGCTCTGGTCGATCTCGGAGCGCCCCTCGATCACGGTGCCGTCGACCGCGCAGCGCTCGCCTGGCCGCAGCAGCACGATATCGCCGGGATGGATCGCCGCCACCGGCACGTGCGAAATTTCATCGGGGCCGACGAACTTCGCCGCGGTCTCCGCCTTCAGCGCGGCGAGATTGCCCGCGACCGCGCGGGTCCGCCGCCGCATGTTCTGGTCGAGGAAGCGGCCGACCAAAAGAAACGTGAGCAGCATGATCGCCGCGTCGAAATAGGCGTGCTCGGCGTGGTGGATGGTCTCGACCACGGACATGCCGAGCGCGAGGCACACCCCGATCGAGATCGGCACGTCCATGTTGGTGGTCTTGTTCGACAGCGCGCGCCAGGCCGAACGGAAGAACGGCTGGCCGGCATAGGCTGCCGCCGGCAGCGCGATCAGCGCCGACAGCCAGTGGAAGAAGTCGCGCTGCTCCGGCAACATGTCCGAGACATTGCCGGACCACACCGGGATCGACAGCATCATCACGTTCATGGTGGCGAACGCGGCGACGCCGAGACAGCGCAGCAGGAAGCGCGATTCGGCAACTTCAGTCGCCTCCGCGCTCTCGGTCTCGTAAGGGTAGGCCTTGTAGCCGAGCTCTTCCAGCCGATCGATGAGACGGCTTGGGTCGAGCGTGCCCTGCTTCCATTCCAGCGCGACGCGCCGGTCGGTGAGATTCACCCGCGCCAGCGTGACGTCGGGAATCGCCGACAGTCCGCGCTCGATCTTGGCCATGCATCCGGCGCAATGAACGCCTTCGACGGCGAGATCGATGTGCTGGACGCCTTCGCCCGCGGTCCGGACGTAGTGCGAGAAGTCCCGCGTGACCTGCATGGCGAAATCCTTCAGTTCAGGATCACGCGGTTGCGTGACAGGAAGACGCGCGCGCCACGCAATTCGCCCTCGATCACCATGTCCCATTGCCCGGGCACGACGGAGGCGGCATTGCCGCGATAGATGCCGATGCCCGCCTCCGAGAGCTCGACCGCGAGATCAGCGCGCTTGTCGGTCGGCCGCTCCAGGCGTCCGCCGAACCTCAACCCGCTCACCGGCTGCCCGGCAGCGTCGCGCGCTTCGACCTGGAGCACGGCATTGCCATCGGCGCGCCGCTCGATATGAGCGTTAACCTGCCATTTGCGCGCGGCTTGGTCCTGCGCCGCCGAGATCTCGCGGTCATAAGTGAGGCCTGCGGCATAGGGGCTGTCGACGTCGGTGCCGGGCAGCGTCGCGATCGCAAGCTTCAACATGGTCACGTTGACGCCGATCACGACGCCAAAGAAGGCGACCAGCATCAGGAACACCTTGGTCCCGGTCAGCGGCTTGGATGCCATGGGTGTCTCCTGGACTTACGGTGAGACGAAATTGTCGGTGGCGGACGCGGCCTCGCCGAGCCCGATGTCGGTGACGTGGAAGCGGACGGGAATAGACTTCTCTGGATTGCTGTCCGCCGGCGCGCTGACGAGCAGCCGCAACTCGCTGGTGGAGTCGCGGGGGATCACGATCATGGGCCGGTCCGGCGTCACGGAATCAACGCCGATGACGTGAATGGTCGCGTTGACCGGACCGTTCGCGTCGATCGCGATGATGCGGTCATAGCCGCTCTTGTTCAGCAGCCGCACCGTATAGGCGTTGCGAATCGAGCCGTCGCTGAGCCTGACCGCGACCGGATTGCGGTCGTGCAGCACGTTGACGTCGAGCAGGCTGCGGGTCGCGAGGGTGTAGATCATGATGCCGCCGACGGCCGCGATGATCGCGCTGTAGGCGACGGTGCGGGGCCGGACGATGCGGTAGACCGGCGCCTTGCCTTCCTGGCGGCGATGGATATTAATGTCGTTGTCGTAGCCAATCAGCCGCTTCGGACGGCCGATTTTGGTCATCACGTTGTCGCAAGCGTCGATGCAGAGGCCGCACTGGATGCATTCGAGCTGCGGCCCATTGCGGACATCGATGCCGGTCGGACAGACCGCGACGCATTGATAGCAGTCGACGCAGTCGCCCGCGTGCTCGCCGAGCGCACGCAGCTCCGCGGCCTTCTTGACCGAGGTACGCTTCTCGCCGCGATCGTAGCGGTAGGTGACGTTGAGCGCCCATTCGTCGGTGAGCGCCGCCTGGATCCGCGGCCAGGGGCACATATAGACGCAGACCTGCTCGCGCATGAATCCGGCGAGCACATTGGTCGTCGCGGTGAGGATGCCGATCCAGGCGTAGGCGATCATCGGCGCCTGAAAGGTGACGAGCTCCTTCACCAGCGTCGGCGCGTCGTTGAAGTAGAGCACCCAGGCGCCGCCCGTCCACCAGGCGATCAGGAGCCAGATCGAATGCTTGAGCACGATCTCCGAGATGCGCTCGAGCCTCATCGGATCGGACGATTTGTCCTTCTTCATCCGCTCGCGCCGATCGCCTTCGATCAGGCGCTCGACGGCGTAGAACAGGTCGGTCCAGACCGTCTGCGGACAGAGATAGCCGCACCAGATGCGGCCGCCGACCGAGTTCATCAGGAACAGCGCCACCGCGACGACGATCAACAGGCCCGTGAAGTAGTAGACCTCCTGCGGCCACAACTCGATGAAGAAGAAGTAGAAGCGGCTGTTGGGCAGATCGATCAGCACCGCCTGGCTGGGGGCGCCGAGACCGCGGTTCCAGCGCACGAAGGGCAGCAAGTAGTAGACGCCGAGGCAGAACGCCATCAGGCCCCATTTGATCCGGCGGAAGGTGCCGGAGACGCTCTGCGGATAGACTTTCTTCCGCGCAGCGTAGAGCGGCCCGTAATCGTCGTCCGATGTGAGTTCGTTCGGGTTCACGATTTTGTTCATCGCCTGGTACTTTTTGACAGGTGCGATTAAACCTAGACCCGACGCTGCGGCGTCCATTGATCCAGCGCAAACGGGGGCGTTTTGTTCGCCCCCGTCTTCCGTCAATGGGCTATTTTCCACCGCCCAGCGAGTGGACATAGACCGCCATGGCCTTGATGGTGGCCGGATCGAGCCGCCCCTCCCAGGCCGGCATGACGCCGCCGCGGCCCAGGCTGATGGTTTCGATCAGGCTCGCCTCGTCCGAGCCATAGAGCCAGATCTTGTCGGTGAGATTCGGCGCGCCCATCTCGGGGTTGCCCTTTCCGCCGTCGCCATGGCAGGCGACGCAATTCTCCGCGAAGATCTTTTCGCCCTTCGCCGCGTCGTAGCCCTTGCGGGTCGACAAGCCCGATAGCGACCGCACGTAATTGGCGACCGTGACGATCTCGTCGCCCTTCAGCACGCCGTCCTTGCCGAAGGCGAGCATTTGGCCCTCATGCGCCTTGGCGTGACCGGAACGCGCGCCGAACTGGACGGTCTGCATGATCTGGTCGAGCGTGCCGCCCCACAGCCAGTCGTCGTCGTTCAGGTTCGGATAGCCTTTCGCGCCGGCGCCGCCGCTGCCGTGACACGGTGCGCAATTGTCGCCGAACACGGTTTTCCCCTTGGCGCGGGCAAGCGCCAGCAAGGCCGGATCCTTTTCGATGTCGGCGAGTGAGGCCGCGCCGAGCGCCACCATCTTGTCGCCGCGGATCTTCTCGAGATTGGCGAGCTCGACTGCGACGTCGGCGCGGGACGAGTATCCGAACATGCCCGTGGTGTTGCTGGAGATCAGCGGCCAGGCCGGATAGACGAGCCAGTAGCCGATCGCCCAGACGATCGTGAGGTAGAAGGTGACTACCCACCAGCGCGGCAGCGGCGTGTTGAGCTCCTTGATGCCGTCCCACTCGTGCCCGGTCGTGGACCTGCCGGTGACGGAATCGATGTCGCTATGATGATCGGTCATGATCTCTCACTCCTCCCGCAACGGCAGGTGTGCCGCTTCGTCGAAAGCGGGCTTGTTGCGAGGCCAAAATGCGTAGGCGATGATCGCGAGAAAGATCGCGATGAAGACCGGCGTCCAGATCGTGGTCACGAGACCGGACGCAAGATTGTCGAGTGTCAGGATGGCTTTCATCGTTGATGCCTTCTCAGCGAAAATTGGCTTTCTCGTTGTAGATCTTGAAGTCGACCAGCGTGCCGAGCATCTGCAAATATGCGATTAGCGCGTCCATCTCGGTCGGCGAGCCGGTCTTGCCGTCGAAATTGCGCACGACGGCCTTGTAGCGCTTGCTGAAGGCATCGCTGCCGGAGTTGTCCGGATCGGCCTGGGCCTTCATATCGGCGCCGGCGCTCGCGATCTGATCGTCGGTGTAGGGCACCCCGACGGTTCTCAGCGTACGCATGTGGTCGGCGATCATGTCGGGATCGACCTCCGTCTGACTGAGGAACGGATAGCCCGGCATCACCGACTGCGGCACGATCGCGCGCGGGTTGGTGAGATGGGTGACGTGCCAGTCGTCGGAATATTTGGCGCCGACGCGGGCAAGATCGGGACCGGTGCGCTTGGAGCCCCACTGGAACGGGTGGTCGAACATGCTCTCGGCGGCGAGCGAGAAGTGGCCGTAGCGCTCGACCTCGTCGCGCAGGGGGCGGATCATCTGCGAGTGGCAGAGATAACAGCCTTCGCGGACGTAGACGTTGCGGCCTGCGAGCTCCAGTGGCGTATAGGGCCTGACACCGTCGACCGCCTCGATCGTGCTCTTGAGGTAGAACAGCGGCGTGATCTCGACGAGACCGCCGATCGCGATCACCAGCAGGATGCCGACGATCAGGATGATCGAGTTCTTTTCGAAGACTTGATGGCGTGTCCAGAACGACATGGAAAACTCCTCATTCCGCCGGCTGAAGAGCGACGGGCCTCTGGACTTCCGCTTCGCCGACGCGAACCGTCATCCAGAGATTGTAGGCCATGATCATCGCGCCGATCAGGAACAGGGCGCCGCCGGCGGCGCGGATGATGTAGAAGGGATGCATCGCCTCGACCGTCTCAATGAAGGAATATTCGAGGAAGCCGAGCGAGGTGTAGGCGCGCCACATCAGACCCTGGAGGATGCCCGACACCCACATCGCCGAGATGTAGAGAACGATGCCGAGGGTTGCGATCCAGAAGTGCCAGTTGACGAGCTTCAGGCTGTAGAGGCCCTTGCGATTCCAGACCCACGGCACCAGGCAGTAGAGCGCGCCGAAGGAGACGAAGCCGACCCAGCCGAGTGCGCCGGAATGCACGTGACCGATGGTCCAGTCGGTGTAGTGGCTGAGCGAGTTGACCACCTTGATCGACATCATCGGGCCTTCGAAGGTCGACATGCCGTAGAAGGCGACGGAGACGACGAGCATGCGCAGCACAGGGTCGGTGCGCAGCTTGTCCCAGGCGCCCGACAGCGTCATAAGGCCGTTGATCATGCCGCCCCAGGAGGGCATCCACAGCATGATCGAGAAGGTCATGCCCAGCGTCTGCGTCCAGTCCGGCAGCGCCGTATAGTGCAGATGATGCGGACCGGCCCAGATATAGAGGAAGATCAGCGCCCAGAAGTGGATGATCGAGAGACGGTAGGAATAGATCGGCCGCTCGGCGCGCTTCGGGATGAAGTAGTACATGATGGCGAGGAAGCCGGCGGTCAGGAAGAAGCCGACCGCGTTATGGCCGTACCACCACTGGAACATGGCGTCCTGGATGCCGCCCCAGGCGACGTAGGATTTGGAGCCGAACACCGAGACCGGGAGGGCCGGATTGTTGCCGAGATGCAGGACCGCGATCGTCACGATGAAGGCGAGATAGAACCAGTTTGCGACGAAGATGTGCGGTTCCTTGCGCTTGATGATGGTGGCAAGGAAGACGAGCAGATAGGCTACCCACACAATCGTCAGCCAGAGATCGGCGTACCATTCCGGCTCGGCATATTCCTTCGACTGGGTGACGCCGAGCAGATAGCCGGTGCCGGCGATCAGGATGAAGAAATTGTAGCCGACGACGACGAACCAGGGCGCGAGGTCGCCGGCCAGGCGCACGCGGCAGCTCTTCTGGACGACGTAGAAGGACGTGGCGATCAGCACGTTGCCGCCAAAGGCGAAGATCACCGCCGAGGTGTGCAGAGGACGCAGACGGCCGAAGCTGGTCCAGGGCAGATCGAAGTTCAGCGCCGGCCAGGCCAGTTGCGAGGCGATGATCAGGCCGACGAGGAAGCCTGCGATGCCCCAGAACATCGCCATGAAGGAGGAAAACTTGATCGGGCCCATGTTGTAGTTGGGGCGGCCGTTGATCTCCGCCGGCGGCAGCGCCGCCGCGCGATCGAAGTACCGGTTGATGATGCAGAACACCGCGGCCAGGCTCGCGGCCGCGCTGAGCGCAGCGTGGAAGGCGAAGGGCGCGTCGAGCGCCTTGGCCGAGGCGATTAAGCAGAAGAAGGCGGTGACTGCGAACACGACAGCCAGGCCGCTTTCACCTGACGTCATGGATTTGGAGAGGGCGGGCTGGCTCATGCGGATTCTCTCTGAAAGAACACGCCGCCAGAAACCACATCCGCCCTCGCGGGGAATTGATTGAAATCAAGCTAGCTGGATTTCCGTTGATGTGAGACCGAGGCGGATCAGGGAGTAGTATCAATTGCTTGCGCACGGCACGGCGCACACCGCGAAGCATTGCCTCCGGAAAATCACGGAGCTTGAAATCGCGGGATCAGTCCCGCGCGGTGGCCTTGAGAGCCGCGATGACGTCCTCGCGGGCGATGATGCCGACCAGCTTCCTTGCGCCGTCGAGCACGATGATGCTCCTGATGCGATGCTCGACCATGATCTGGAGCACGCGCGTCAGCGTTGTGTCGGGGCTGACATAGATGAACTCGGGCGTCATGACGTCGCCGATCTTGCGGCTCATCAGGTCGGGATAGCGCGGCAGCATCTGGCTCGGCGTGAAGGCGAAGCACTTCAGGATGTCGAATTTGGTGACGATGCCGACCACCTGCCCGTCATCCTCGACTGGATAGGAGTTGAAATCGTCGCGCTCGAACATCTCGCTGAGTTCGAGCAGGTCGAGATCGCACTGAGCCGTCCGTACGTTGCGTGTCATGTAGCCGCCGACGGTCTGTTCAAGAGACTTGTACACGGCGCGTCCTCCTGGATTGGTCTGGGTTCGCCGGCCGTCAGTGCGACAGCAACACGCGGGCCGATTGCGTCATCAGATCATGCGTGGCGCCGCCGAGGATCAGCTCGCGGAAGCGCGAATGACCGTAGGCGCCGGCGACGATCAAGCCGGCGCCGATGTTATAGGCGATCTTCTCTAATTGCGCGGCGGCGGTTTGGTTTCTCGCGGCTTCCGGGATGCGCGCGATCGCAGCGAGGCCGTGGCGAGCGAGCCATGTGGCAACGTCCGTGACGCGCCCCATCGCGGCCGAGCCGTCGCCAGCGTATTCCGGAAGCTCGACGATGGTTATGTCCTTCGCGTTGCGCAGCCTAGGCAATGCATCGACAACCGCCCGCCGTGCCTCGGGCGTGTCCTTCCAGACTATGAGCACGCTACGCAGATCGAGCCAGTTGACTCCGTCGGTTACCATCAGGACCGGCCGGCCAGCCTGCATTACCAGATCCTTCAGGCTTCCAAGCGAAAAGGCATCGGAGAAAGCGGGCTATATGCGCCGCTGACGACGATGTCGGCGCACCGCACCTGCGCCAGGACAAACCGCCTGGGAAAATCCAGGGCGCTGCGCCATTCCAAGTGTCCGCCGCGCGCCTTCGTCGCGGCGCGGATTGCGCCTCCAGCTCGGCAAGGCGTTCCTGACGGAAGCCTGCTCCCGATCGATCAGCCCTAGGGCCTCGGCGCCATCTGCGAAATAGAGCGGCGGAGCGAACTGCGCCACGGCAACGCCGACAATGGTCGCCTCGAACCGCTCGGCGAGTTCGCCCGCGACCTGAAGACGTGCCTCGTTGGGCTGATCGAGCGCCAGGCTGACCACCACGGTCGGATATGTCATCGGGAGCCTCCGGGCAGTACGTTGCTGTGGAAATCTAGCCGCGCCGACGCAAGGCAGGATGAGGTAGATCAATTTTCGGCGCCCAGTTGGGAGAAATCCGCCGATCAGACATCCGAACTTGCCTCCGGTCCGGCCTTGGGCGAAATTGCCGCCACGGGACCCCGCCGCGGGAGAATGGGAGCAATAGCTTGTCGCTGAGCCGCGTAACGCATCCGCCAGAGGACGCTCGCGGCGAGCATTTCGGCGTCCGGATCGAAGGCTTTGGCGTCGGCACCTGGGATCTCGATCTCAGGATGCGCGAGCTGGAGTGGTCGGAAACCGCGAGAATGCTGCTCGGCATCGAACGGAATCAACCGGCGAGCTATGAACTCCTTCTCTCGCGCCTCGGTCCCGCGGACCGCGCGCGCCTGGAGAGCGCGATCGAGCATGTCGTCGACCACGGCGGCGGCTTCGACGTATCCTTCAGAGTTGCCAATGCCTCAGGCCTGGGGCGCTGGATTCGCGCCCGGGCAGGTCTCATCCGGGACGACGCCGGTGCCGCCCGCCATCTCAGCGGCATCTTTCTCGACGTCAACGAGGAGAAACAGGTTGAGGAGGCACTGCGCACCCGCGAGACTCACCTCCAGTCGATCCTCCAGACCATTCCCGATGCAATGATCGTCATCGACGGCCACGGCATCATCCAGCTCTTCAGCACGGCGGCCGAGCGCCTGTTCGGCTGGCCTGAGCAGGAGGCCATCGGCCAGAACGTCAGCATCCTGATGCCTGAGCCCGACTGCACCCGCCACGACGGCTACATCGCGCGCTACCGCACCACCGGAGATCCGCATATCATCGGCATCGGGCGTATCGTGACAGGCAAGCGCCGCGACGGAACCACCTTTCCGATGCATCTGGCGATCGGCGAGATGCAGTCGGGCGCCGAGCCTTATTTCACCGGATTCATCCGCGACCTCACCGAGCATCAACAGACCCAGGCGCGGCTCCAGGAATTGCAGTCCGAGCTCGTCCATGTCTCGCGGCTGACCGCGATGGGCGAGATGGCCTCTGCGCTCGCCCACGAGCTCAACCAGCCGCTGGCGGCGATCAGCAATTATATGAAGGGCTCGCGACGGCTGCTCGCCGGCAGCAGCGATCCGAACACACGGAAGATCGAAAGCGCGCTGGACCGCGCCGCCGAACAGGCGTTGCGCGCCGGCCAGATCATCCGGCGCTTACGCGACTTCGTGTCTCGCGGCGAGTCCGAGAAGCGGGTCGAGAGCCTGTCCAAGCTGATCGAGGAAGCCGGCGCGCTTGGGCTTGCCGGCGCCCGCGAGCAGAACGTGCAGCTCCGCTTCAATCTCGATCCGGACGCCGATCTCGTCCTCGCCGACCGGGTGCAGATCCAGCAAGTCCTGGTCAATCTGTTTCGCAATGCGCTGGAAGCGATGGCGCAGTCGCCGCGGCGCGAGCTCGTTATTGCCAACAGCCGCATCGCCGATGATGTGATCGAAGTGGAGGTGTCCGACAGCGGGTCCGGCTTCCAGGGCGATGTCATTTCAAACCTGTTTCAGACCTTCTTCACCACCAAGGAGACCGGCATGGGCGTGGGACTGTCCATCAGCCGCTCCATCATCGAGGCTCACGGCGGCCGCATGTGGGCCGAGAGCAACGCATCGGGTGGCGCAACATTCCGCTTCACCCTCCCGGCAGCCGACGAGAACTGATTCATGACAACCAAGGGACATGTCTACGTCATCGACGACGACGAGGCGATGCGGGACTCGCTGAACTTCCTGCTGGATTCCTGCGGCTTCGGCGTCACCCTATTCGACAATGCGCAACGCTTCCTCGGCGCCCTGCCCGGCCTCGCCTTCGGCTGCGTAGTCTCGGACATCCGCATGCCGGGCGTTGACGGAATCGAGCTTCTCAAGTGCATGAAGGCGCAGCACAGTCCGTTCCCGATCGTGATCATGACCGGTCACGGCGACGTGCCGCTCGCAGTCGAAGCGATGAAGCTTGGTGCGGTCGACTTCCTGGAAAAGCCGTTCGAGGACGACCGCCTCGTCACCATGATCGAGGCCGCGATCCGCCGGGCCGAACCGGTCGCCAAGAACGAGGCTATCGCGCAGGATATGGCCGCCCGTGTGGCCTCGTTGAGCCCGCGCGAGCACCAGATCATGGAGGGGCTGATCGCAGGTCTCTCCAATAAGCTGATCGCCCGCGAATACGACATCAGCCCGCGCACGATCGAGGTCTACCGGGCCAATGTGATGACCAAGATGCAGGCCAACAGCCTCTCGGAACTGGTCCGGCTGGCGATGCGCGCCGGCATGCTGAAGGATTGAGGCAGGTCAAGGCACGTGTGCGGGCCTGTGGTAGCCACGCAGGCATGATCGAGATCGGCTCGCCCCATCAGCGGCCCCCAGGCGCATCGGCAAAGCCCACCGTCTACGTGGTCGACGACGATGCCGCTGTGCTGGGATCCCTGCGCTTCCTGCTGGAAACCGAGGGCTTTGCCGTGCGGACCTTCAGGAGCGCTCCGGCGCTGCTCAATGCGACGACCCCGCCCGGCGCGGACTGCTACGTGATCGACTACAAGATGCCTGACATCAATGGCATCGAGTTGGCCTGGCGGCTGCGCCAATCCGACGCCGACAGGCCCGTGATCCTGATCACCGGCTATCCCGACGGAAATATCTCGGTAAAGGCAGCGGCGGCAGGGATCACGGACGTGATTTTGAAGCCGCTCCTCGATGAAAACCTAGCGAAATGCATCCGCCACGCCATCCAGGACAGGCGCGGCCACTGACCTACGGGATTCTCCGTAGGTAAACCTCCTTAAGATATCGCTCGAAATTTCCGGATCGCGCGATCCCGCGTACCAATGCACCATCACAACGGAGATGGCGCAGATGCTGACCCAGACGCTCAAGACCCAGGCGATTAAGACCCAAATCGGCGGTAAGATCGCTCCCGCGCTTTCCGTTTCCGAACAGTTCGGCGCGATCGCCGGACATGCCGGCCTCGTTGCCACCGAGTTCTCTTATCGCAAGGACGAGGAGATCTATGGCGAGTACGAGCCCGCCGAATATGTCTATCAGGTCGTCTCCGGCGCGGTGCGCAGCTACAAGCTGCTCTCCGACGGCCGCCGTCAGATCGGCGCGTTCCATCTTCCCGGTGACGTGTTCGGCCTCGAACCCGGCCAGACGCATCGCCTTGCGGCCGAAGCGATTATCGCCACCAGCGTACGCCTCGTGGAGCGAGCCAGCCTCGAAAGGTCCGCCAGCACCGACGTACAGGTCGCGCGCAAGCTCTGGGTCATGACGGCGGGCGAGCTGCGTCACGCCGAAGATCACATGTTGCTGCTGGGGCGCAAGACGGCGATGGAGCGTGTTGCAACCTTCCTGCTCGAAATGGATCGCCGCCTCGCCGTCGCCGGCATGATGGCACTGCCGATGTGTCGGCGCGATATCGGCGACTATCTCGGCCTCACGCTCGAGACCGTGTCGCGCGCGCTCTCGCAGCTTCACGCAAAGCGCATACTCGGCTTCTCCGGCGCCCGCCAGATCGTACTGCGCAACCGCCAGCGCCTGCACAATCTCGATGCCTGATCGCTTTCACCCGGCCGCGTTTCTCCTCTCCGACTTGGCCCGCCGAACGCATTTCGGCGGGCCTTTCTTGCCGCAATCAAGCCGCGGGCTGCGTTTCCGGCCAAGAGGATCAGAGTTGCCAAAACGTGTGCCAACTGCTGCGGCGGAGTTGAAGCCCAAAACGACCAAACCGGTTCGACCTCTCCCATCAGGTTGTGGCCTAGCAGCCGGCCTGACGTTACGGTGCGCGCAGGCGAATGCGGCGCGGATGTTGACGTCCTCTAGATCATCCTGATTTTCGCGGTACTGGGCCTGCTGGCAGCTCTCGCACCAGTGACGCTGGTCTGGTTCTCAGTCCGGGTCCTTCAATGCCGAATCCTGAAGACAGCTTTGTCGAGCCCGCCGCAATCTCCCCTACAAGGCCGACTGGACGAGAGATGGGACCCTCGGCTTGGACCGACTTTCCGCCGCAAGACGCTACGGGCGTCCGATCAAGTAGCCTTGCATCTCATCAGAGCGCGCCTGGACAAGGAGCGACATTTGGACCTTCGTTTCGATCCCTTCAGCAAGCACCGGCACGCCAAGACCCTGAGCGAGCCGATGACAGCGCGAACGATGGCCAACGATCGCTCGTTCTGTCCAAGCGAGCCAACGAATGCCCGATAGATCTTGATCCAGTCGAGAGGGAAGGCCTCGATGGTAGGACAACGAGGAATACCCGGTCCCGAAGTCGTCCAGCGCGATCAGGATGCCGAAGCTCTTGAGCGATTGCATCGTCTTCTTCGCGCGCAAGACATCCTCGATCAGCACGCCTTCGGTGATCTCGAGCTCGAGGCCGGCCAGCGACAGCCCGCTTTCGCCCAGCGCCTTTCGGACTTGCGCATCGAGGTTCTCCCTGCGGAATTGCGCGGCCGAGACGTTGACGGCGATCTCAAGAGTCGGTTCCACGACGCGGCCTCACGGCAAGCTTCCATCAGCACCCGGTCGTCAATCTGGGCAATCGAACAGCCTCAGAGCGCCGCTCACGCCGCTTAAGCGCGATCAGCCTACCGCCAAAAAGGCCTTGCCCGCTCAGGCATGTCGAGGGGATATCGCATGACAGAACTGTCGGGTGGGACGCGCTTTTTGAAGCCAAGCGACCGGGGCGGAAAGTTCCGGCAGGCGATCGCCCATGGAAACAAAGCCATTACGGATCGGTCCGTCACTTGGGGCTTCTCGGAGAGAGCCGATCCGCTCACCATCCCTCGAAGGCGAACGCGAGCGAGCGTTTCGCCCAGAACAAGGCGAGAGGGCCGCTCGGCGGAGCACAACCAGGACACAGAAAGCGAGGCCGTCGGAGGTGGTACCAGGGGGTGGCGCGATGAATATCGCAACCGCCCGGCCAAGGTCTTCGGCGGGATAGCGACGCTGTGGCCCTGCCGGCAAGCGTCAAAACACCCAGAAGCCCGCAAGGCAACCCCGGTGAACTTACCTAGACAACTGGTCTCCACGAGGTCCTAACTGGTTCTGCACGATATGACCAGTGTTGAATGTCGCTCGCAACCGAGACTAACCTGGAATCTGCACCGGCAGTGCGGAATAACCGTGCACAAAATTGGATTGAACTCGCTCCGGTTCGCCGACCACCTTTACCTCCAGAGATCGCTTCAGCATCTCCTGCCACAGGATTTTCAGCTGCAGCTCTGCAAGATGCCTACCCATGCAACGATGAATCCCAAAGCCAAAAGAGAGATGTTGCCGTACATGTTCTCGATCGATGATGAAGCTGTTGGGGCTAGCAATAACGTCGTCGTCTCGGTTGCCAGAGATGTACCACATCACAACTTTATCGGCTCGCCTGATTTGCTTGTGCCCTATCGTGAAATCGTCCACAGCGGTCCGGCGCATATGCGCGATAGGCGTTTGGTATCGTATAATCTCGGATACCGCCCCCGGCACTAGCGAAGCATCATCGCGGAGTTTTCGCAGTTGGGACGGATTTTGACTCATGAACAAGACGCCACCGGTAATTGAGTTGCGCGTAGTATCGTTACCTCCAACAATCAGCAGAATGAGGTTGCCCAGGAACTCACATGGCTCCATGTTTCGGGTCGCCGGTGAATGCGCCATCATAGAGATTAGGTCAGCGCGCGGCTCGGATTTTGCCCGTTCGCTCCAAAGCCGTGTGAAATAGTCCAAGCACTCGGACAGCACCGCCTTTCGCTTTTCCCAGCTGTCGATCTGGTGGCCCATTTGTGGACTCAAGGCGGCTACGTCCGACCAGTAGGTCAGCAGCCGTCGATCTTGAAATGGAAAGTCGAACAGCGTGGCCAGCATTTGGGTCGTCAACTCGATGGAGACTCTATCGACCCAGTTGAAGGTATCATTGCGCGGCAAACCGTCCAAGATCTTCTGAACCCGCGAGCGGATCAAGCCTTCAAGCTTCGCCAGGTTCTCCGATGCTGCGATCGGACTGACAGTCTTACGCTGCTGAGCATGGACAGGAGGACTCATCTTAATAAAACTGGGAGTCCAATACTTCTGCGGCGGGTCCACAATTGTGACGCTTCGCTCTGACGAGAATATTGTGTGATTTGAATCCACGGCTACGATGTCGCGGTATTTTGTTATCGACCAATATGGACCGTACGGGCTGTCTTCGCAATAATGGACGGGATCTTCCCTTCGCAGCCGCTCGAAACAAGGCCAAACGGTATCATCTTCAAAGCGCTTGGGCTCGCTTACATCAAGGCGGCTCAGCGGGATGTCAGCCTCCTCGCAAGCGTTCTCTGCCGATAAGTCTGTCATGATTGTCTCGCGGACATTGGCGTGCAATTTTGAAAGCTCGGCTCATGCGCTATTTGCACTCGCATGGAAGCTCGGTCGAAACACAACGAGCTGGGCCCTCCAGTAACAATGTGTGACGCATGTCCATGGCTGGGCTTCGCGAGAGCTCGCACAATCGTCAGAACTCTGAAATTATCTTACGGCCTAAGTTACTTGGGAACTTGGTTCGGCCCCCGTCGATAAAGATAGTGGAAAGGCGAGCGAAGCTCCCCTATCAAGATTGGGGAGGCGCGCGAACTCGCTTTTGTGGTAGTCAACATCAGGACACAAGCACTCGCCGCGATGGCACCCAGCGGCACGCCCGGTTGCCACTCGACTACTTATATTGCGCGAGCAGATGGGACCCTAATCACGGTAGGGACTAAGAAGAGAGCGCGGTTTGCCAAGGACACTCGTTTTTCCTTCACTCGCGATGCGGGCTTTCGTAGAATGAATGAACAGGAGACCAAACCGGCGATCGTGCGCGAGCCGGACGAAGAGTAAACTAACCTGACGTCACAACTGGCACTAAAGTAGCGTCCATGCGCTGGAATAAAAGAGAATTGGCACAGCTGGAAAAGCTCTGGGCCGCGGGACAGAGTGCCGCGCAGATCGCGCGTCATCTCGAGTGCAGTCGCAACGCAGTTTGCGGCAGGCTAGCTCGGTTGGGCCTCACTCGAGGTCACAAGCCACCAACAGCAAAACCCAAGATTAGACCCGCCCCGAAGCGAGGGCCGACGGCGATGGCGGCTGGTCGCGATTGCGTCGGAACGAAGCTGTCGCAAAAGGCGCTAGATAGCCAGCCTCAGGAAATGAGCAAGCGGCAGCTTTACGCGATGCTAGCTGAGGCAGTCAGGAATACCGCGTAGAACTATCAGGCGCGCCGCGATCTCCCGGGCTATGCGCCGTACTTGGTCCATCCGGACGATTTGCTTGTTGGTTTGCGCGCTTTGTGGCTATGGGACGAACAGTGGCGTCGAGTAGAATGTTCGCGGCGGAGGCTCGATCGTAGGTCAAGTCATCCAATCTCAAGAGGCTGGATGCACTGAATTAGAAGAAGAATGCGTTCTGGTTCTTGAGCCTGTTTTCGGTTATGCGTCTTCGGGGAAGCGCCCGACGTCCTGGTTTGCGCCGTGTTTGGAAGTTTCTGCACACGCCGTGCCCGACGAAGTACACGAGCTCGGGTGAAGCCGCTTGACCGTGAGCCTGTCCCGATGGAACCTCCGACAGGTACCGCCCCGGCATCGGTGACAAGCTCAGCCTTGGAGCAACTTCACGGACCGCCGAGCTCTCGAGATATTGTCTGACGTCGGTCAAAATAGACTCCTGCAGTGCCCAGACACACGAAGACGACCACCACCCACCATAGGTGCCTTGACGATCTGTGCAAAACCGGTGGCAAGTCTGAAACGGCTGTTCAATTGCATCGATCACTTCTCGCTCGCCTACCCGGCTCATTACTTTTTCCATACCAACTGCGAGAACACACTCACGCCAACAGCCGTGGCGCCGCGCGACACCGACGATCCTCGCATTGGTGAAGTTCGACTACGTGGATGTCCCGAGCCGGCGCAGGATCCCTGGGTAAATGGGGAATACGCCAGGCAGAAGTCAACTACCAAACCTTGTCAGTTGATGAACATTGCGAGGCGACGTATCAATTTTGATCGATGGACCTCGCACGAGTCAGTTCGTGGAGCAGTTCGAGCTCTAGCAGCGTCAACGGCCCCGGTGGATGTCTCGTTGGCGAAGGTCGGAGATTAGCGAAGCGGAGTTGAATCTGGGGCCTCGCCGTGGCCGTGTTGATTCGAGTATCTCGCCTGCAGCAGTTGTTCTCTGTCTTCGAGAGGAACGGCTTGCTATCCCACACCGCGTTTCGTCAGCGGATCGGCCGTCACGCAAGCTTCCAATTGTGTAGCGATATTCCGGACTACTGTCGGCAAAAAGGAATGCAAAAGACTCCGCTTGCGACCACAAACTTCGTAAACATAGGATAACAATCGTTGCAGACCTCGGTCCTGGAAAAGTATTGCGATGCTCGCCTTCCTTGGTACACCATCTATCCAACTGTAGCCCAGTTCTCCACGGTGGTCGGCGCCGAAGCCTCTGAGAAATGGCTGCAGCGCCTGCCGGTTAATGAGTCCGTGTCGCTCTATTTCCACGTTCCGTTCTGTCGATCGATTTGCTGGTATTGCGGCTTCGCTCGAAGCATCACTCGCCGGGATTCACCCATCCGAGAATATTTGGCGGTTCTTCGTAAGGAGATCGAGTTGGTCGCGGCGCAGGTGCCGCAACGGCTGCCTGTGAGCGACGTGCACTTCGGCGGTGGAACGCCGACCCTCATCGAGCCCGCGCAGTTCGGGGCACTGATGGAACTTCTGCGCCGCCGCTTTGCGGTTTCGAAAACGGCCGCCATCGCTGTTGAGATCGACCCGCGCACGTTCACGCTCGCCACATCCGAAGCGTTAGCGGCTGCCGGCGTGAACCGCGCGAGCCTGGGCGTCCAGAGCTTCGATCCAATTGTTCAAAAGGCCATTAACCGCGTTCAGAGTGAGGCACAAACAGAGCGCGCTGTCGAAATGCTGCGGCAGCATGGAGTAATGCGCATCAACTTCGACCTCATCTACGGTCTGCCAAATCAGACGGTGCAGTCCTGCGTTCAGACCGCGACTACGGCGGTGGCCATGCGACCAGACCGGCTTGCGGTATTCGGCTACGCGCACGTTCCTTCCTTTAAGAAGAATCAGCGCCTGATCGACGAGGCAGCGCTGCCAGACAGCCCTGCCCGTGCAGAACAGGCCGCGGCAATGGCCAATACACTGATTGCTGCGGGCTACCGCCAAATCGGACTTGACCATTTCGCCTTGCCGGACGATGAGCTCGCGCTGGCGCAGAAAGCCGGTCGCCTGCGGCGGAACTCACTGGGTTACTCGGCCGACACCTGCCATAAAGTCATCGGTTTCGGCCCGTCGGCCATCGGCCGAGTTGGCGATGGTTACGTCCAGAATGAAGTTGCAGCGGGTTCTTACAGCGGCCAAATCAAAGCCGGCCGTCTGGCGACGTCAAAGGGCTACTGTCTCAGCCTCGAAGACCGCGTCCGGGCCGCAATCATCGAGCGGCTGATGTGCGATTTCGAGGTCGACGTGCCGGCAATTTGCATTGCTCATGGATTTGACCCGGTCCCGTTCCTCGGTTCACCCGAACGCTTGGCAATGCTCGCCGAGGATGGGATCGTGGAGGTGGAAAAGGGATTCATCCGCGTGAGGCAGGAGCATCGTTTTCTAACTCGCGCTGTGGCCGCCGCATTCGATGCTTATCTCGGCGCGCCGCTCTGTTAAGGCCAGCCAAGGAGCGCTGATCGTATGAATGCATTACCTTCCGTTACGCGCCCAGAAGCCCGGGTAACGAGTTTCGCTCACCTGGTGCACTCACGTACAGCGCCAAATTCGTAAAGGACGCCGTGCGCAGCTGCGCGACGAGAGCCGGCCCGGCCCTAGCCGCGAAGTCAGCTAGGCGAGTTGCTGCCTGGAATTGGACGCCCCCGACTGCAACGCAGTCCGCTCAAGCGGCGTGACCGACAAAGTTCATCACATCACCACCATTGCCCGTGTGGCCGCGGACCTCGACCAGGACGACGACTGGCTGCGGGACGTCGCCAACAAAATGGCGATCGAGGACGGCTTCATTTGGGTCTACCGCGTCGGAGAAGATGAGATGTAGGCGTTCAGCGACTTCGGTATCGAAAACCTGATCGAGCTCGTCCGGATGTACGAGGATATTTCGACCTCCTCAAGCGCTGGCAGCCCGGGATACCGCAATCAGCCTGCGGTCTACGCTGGATACGAACTCCCAGCAAAGAGGAGCGCTTCGTGGTGATGCACGACGGATCCTATTGATGTGCATGGTCGCCGCTCGACCGGAATCGCTACGGATCGCTGCGTGCAATCCAGAGCAGCAGCTGGTCGACGCGATGAGCTAGACCAAAGAGCACAAAAGGACCGGCGCCGGCTCGACACGGCGCCAACGATAATCGAGCACCACAGTTAGAACCGGATCCCGCGGGATCGAAACAAGTTTCCCGTAAGAGCCTCGCGCAACCGGAATCGAAGCGACCTTCCCGAATGGCACCCCTCGATGCTGCCATACCGGAGTTCGTCCCTGACGCCGGGACGGTCTCGCGCCGAGCGGCACGACAGATTCGCACAGCGAGGCCGACGTCCCGCGCCCGGTCAACCTACCAAACCTAGCAATTGATGGAGATGACGGACACATGCCAGTCAGTGCCGGTGAAACTCGCTCGGGCCACATCAAGGACGAAGTCGCGATGCGATATAGATCCGGTAACTCCAATCGAGCTGATGGATGTTCTGTCTGGTCCCGCAGCTATCAAAACGCCTCCAATCGCGCTCTCCATCTTCCCATGAGAGCCAATCAAGGCCTCGTGCCGGCCTCAGCGAGCTTACGGGCGTCAAAAGATGTTAGCCCCTTCTGCCCGCCTGTGCTTCATCCCATGGACCGAGCTGCGGGCGTTTCTAGGGTCCGGCGTGTTCTTATGCGAGCTCAGCTAGCGCGGCTCTCTGTTGAAGAACATCCTCGTGGCAGCGGATTTGTCGCGAGAATCCCTGGGCTCCGGCGCTGGCCGCCAATCTCTTGCCAGCGAACGTCACATCGAGCAGGCCACACCCCGTCTCGACACGGTGCAGCAGATGCTTGCACTCGATTAGCGATCGAGCGGCTGGGTTGCGTCGCGCTGGGTACCACCACGTTGGCCAAGCTGCGCCAGCAGTGGTGATAGCGCGGAAGGCTGAGCGGGTCTCGTTGGCATAGAGATGCCGCCTGGCCTCAAGCGTCACCTAGTCCGCCTTGAGCACTAGGATCCCGAACCGGTCTAGACCGTCAGGTGGACGTGCACCTTATTCAAATCGACGGACGTGGAAATCACGATGCATTGTTGCGGTATAGCGCCAGTATCCATGCGGACATACTCGGCTGGCGAAGTTGCTTTCATCTCTCGACCAAGTGCGAAGTCAAGAGGGCGTATTCTCCTTTCCCTGATAGCTAGTCTCGCCTGCAGTTCGGCGGAGGCAGAACCTGGTGATATCTCTGGCCCTAGAAGTCACAGCCCCGATGAGCTCGCCGAAGCAAGAAGCCAAACAATCTCGAATCCGGCTGTAACCTTCCGAAGCGGCCGGCCCAAAGGAGCAGCGCGCCTTTCTGGGAACTCGCTGCCAAAAGCAGCTAGGTCTACCACAACGCGCGACAGTGCGGAGGTCACCGCCAAGAGCAGAAGTCAAAAGCAGATTGACCCATTCGCAAAATTCGAGAAGCTCCGCGAAAAAGGTGCGGCGTTCACTGGGCCTGGTCCTGCGGACACCATAGATCAGGATACAGCTTCTGTCAGATCCGAGCTTTCGGATCTCGGGATTGGATTCGCCGGCTGGACCCTAAACACGTTTGTCAACAATCAACTCGGTAATGCGACCAGAAGCACCATCGCCAATCAACAATATGTCGGCCAGAATCCGACATTTAGTACGGTCAACTCTATGATCGTGACCTATGACCTCGCTCGGTTTGGAATTCCCGACGGTCAGATCGTCGTGGGAGCCGAGCATCAATATTGGACATGGAAGAGCGCCGGGCCAGACCGACTGGGAATTAATGCAGTTTCCTACTATCAAACGTTCTTCGAAAGGAAGATCGAACTCAAAGTGGGTTACCTCAGGAACCAACATGAGTTTGCGGGTGCCGGAGAAAAAGTTTTTGGACCCTCGTCGAAGATGCTGTTCCAAGCAGGCATGAGCAACAATTGGGCGCCAACGCCGGCTTTTAATCTGAAGTACAATTTTGACGATCGCTTATATAACAAGCTCTCAATCCAGCGCTCGCTTAGTCCAGCCGGTCAATATACGCATGTAAGCGAAAATCCCACTGGCTTGAACTGGAGCACGCGCGACGCGGGCATTCTTTTACTTGATGAAGTTTGCTATAAGAACAAGCCTGCTCCCGGGGTACCCGAGACTTGGCTGCGGGCTGGCGCGGGCTTTAACAACAGCAGCTACACGGACCTACAGCATCCGACGCAACCGACAGCCAAGGCGAACAGCGTCTACTATGTAGCTGCGGATAGGCAATTCTGGCAGTCTGCCGTCCATGGCTCGGCATCTCGCGGAATCTATGGCGGGTTCTCTGCGATGTACGCTCCGCCTGACCTAAATAGGGCTAGTCAGTACTACGAGCTTCGCCTGTATGCGAAGGGCCTATTTGACAGCCGGCCCACTGATCAGATGAGTCTTGTTGTCAACAACACCATCT
Organism: Bradyrhizobium sp. 153; assembly: GCF_023073835.1. Classification (NCBI taxonomy): domain Bacteria; kingdom Pseudomonadati; phylum Pseudomonadota; class Alphaproteobacteria; order Hyphomicrobiales; family Nitrobacteraceae; genus Bradyrhizobium; species Bradyrhizobium sp. 153. Next base: position 106,258 of record NZ_JADPKH010000069.1, read on the forward strand.
GGAGCCATTTCGCGGTGGACGCTGCATTGGCGAAAGAGCAGCTGGCGCACCGGGACAGCACAGCAATTTCGGGACTGTATACGGCGCATCTGGCGCCCGGGATATATACAACCGTAGGACTGACGTACATCAATCACCCGACAAGCATTACCTACACGCCGCAAACAGGACACGCCCTGAATATATTGGTATCTACGTCGGTATTCTTCTAGGCTCTCAGGACTGCGCGGACCGTCATGTAGTCGATATCCCCACTCGCCCTTTTCAACGGTGTGGGCCTCCCATCACGGCGATTTTGGTATCCGCTGTGCTCCTGACGCGAAGCCGGGTACCCCGTAGATTGAGCCGTGATATCCAACGTAGCATGCTGTTGGGAATGGTAGGTTAGAGCCTGCTGCTTCGGTCTACGAGCGATAGGCCGATCCGGCCGCGGAATGATCTTCGATGCTCATTTGTTCAATTGAGTGCTGAGCTTGCGGCAGCGACATTGCTTTTGGATGATTGCTGGTGCAGTTCGTCAGACTCGCGTCCGAGCTCGTACTCTGCCATGACAAGCCGAAATCGTGCCCTCGGAGCTTAGTTCACGCCGAAGAGGTGTGGTAAGCGGAACCGCGACACAGGTGCCAAAGCTACCCAACTACGGCAATCGCTATATCTGTCCGACGGTCGTGGCGCTGGCCGAAACGCGATGCGCGAGGTCGGCGGAGATGTGCCCCCCCTTCGGCGGCAAATCGACCGAACGCGGCCGGATGACTTGCGCCACTCGAATGCTGACTCATTTTCGTCGGTCGAGACGAGCTTTAGCATCTTACTCCAGCAAGGAGGTCGCCTCCCGAGTCTGCGGCGCGTTAGCCCTCCCACCCAATTGCGCGTGGCGTTCTGCTGGGTTCACTTCTCTTCTCAAACATCTATTCGCGCGAACATGCGATAAGAGCAGTGCATGATCGGTGAATTTGCCGAGCCTTGCTAGGCAACCTTCGTGGACGAGTGCTTCGTCGTCTTGAGGCGCGTTACACTGCATCGACCGTCGACGCTGACGGGCGCGTCACCATCGATTGTGGCACGATGAACGACGCGATGCTGGTCACCGTAATCGTTGACCGCATAATGCTGCGTTGCGCGGTTATCCCAGATCGCGACATCGCCTTCTTTCCAGCTCCAGCGTACGGTGTTTTCGGGTGCCGTGATATGAGACTGGAATAGATCAAACAGCTTCTGACCGTCGCGTTTTGGGATATCAATAAACCTTTGCACCAGATCGCCGAGCACCAGCGCGCGCTCGCTGGTCTCGGGATGTACACGGACCACCGGGTGCTCCGTCTCATAGATCGTTTTGGTAAAGACCTCATCAAAATGCTTCTGGTCGATTTCGCGAACACGGCAGGTCCCGGCGTAGTCGAAGGCGTTGCTGTGAACGGTCCAGAGTTCGTCGGCAAGCCGTTGGAGCGGCCGCGGCAGATCCAGATAGGCGGCCACAGCGTTTGACCAAATCGTATCGCCACCGGACGATGGGACCACAATGGCTCGCAGCACCGCAAGTCTAGGATACGCCGCGAGAAAGGTTCCATCGGCGTGCCATACATCAGCCCGGCTACCTCCGCGCGCGGAATCAAGCTCGATGATCGAGGTCGTTCCATTGATCGTACCGAGTGTCGGATGCGGCACCAGCCTTCCCAAACAAGCAGCAAAGCGCTCCTGCTCCGCGTCATCAAGATGCCCCTGATCACGGAAGAAGATCACCTTGTGTTCGAGCAGCAAGCTGTTGATCCCAGCGATAGTTTGGCTCGGTAAATCACCCGAGAGCGTGATATTTCTGATTTCAACACCGATGCGCGCTGCGCGCTTGACGACGTCGGTCAGTGGAATGACACTCTCGGTCGAAGCCGTTTGTTTCATTGCGAATTTTTCCAAGCTTTGCAGATTCTTCAAGCGGACAAGGGCGCGTGTGACTCGGTTTCGAAGGCGAGCCTCGCGCTACGGGTACTCTCGAGCAAGCACCATGCCAGTCGGAAAACGGAGCTGTGAACGTCCGTCAGGTACAGGATCGGATTCGAGTCAAACAGTTTGCCAGGAACTCGATGCCACCTCCACCCTCTTGCCAACGCCACCCGGGTCGGCGGCGAAAGGCATAGGGCACATAATCGACAAGAAATGTACCGCTCGGCACCCGAAGAGAAAGGCCATACGGTCCTCGTGCAACGTCGGGCAGCCAGCTGTGCGTGCTGTTCTCGTCCAGTATGCGCCCTCCGCTCAACAGTTTGCGGAAGTCGGCCAGTCTCGAGCCGCCTCTGCGAAAGGGCCCATCACCGGCTCTCAAGGTGTCCGGGACCTGCCCTGGCCGTGATCACTGCCGAAACATCATCGGCTGGAAATGGAAGAGGAATAGATGACCTTGGAAGAGCTCCAAACGATGAACTACGGCTGAGGCGAAAGCCATTGATCCGCGGCACTGGGATCGCGATGTTCTCGATGCACAGACGTCCGAGCACGGCGAGGCAGATGTTCTGCACGGTCCGGCTCGGTTTGCTCAACAAGCCAAAGATATGTCCACTACCAGTCTTGATAGGTGTTTCAATGTTGTCAAAGTAGTTGCCCTCGATCAGTACTTGCACAGATGGTCCAGCATCCACTGCATGGAAGAATCCGCCGCTCTGTTGCGCATTCGTGTTGCGGAAGTAATTGCTAAGGAGATGAATAATAGCCTGCGCTCCGTCAATGTGCGGCGCCCGCCCTGAGATCTCATGGAAATAGTTATTTGCGATGGTGATCGTCTGCGGGACACCAAGAAACAGGAGATTCCAATGGTGCTCCCCGTTACAATAGGAGGAATAGGTATCGCTGCCATCGAAGTCGTTCCAGGAAATCGTAATATTCGTCGTAGGGCCAAAACCGCCGGCAATCATCTGCCGCCCGATATTGTGAAATCGGTTGTGATCGATCCTAACCAGGTCGGCTCGTGCAATTGCAATAGCATCGCCGGCAAATATCACGCCTTGATTGATATCACTGATGGTCAGGTTGCGAATAACGACGTTGCTGACCCCATTTAGGCGTAGCCCCTTCCCTTTGATTGTAGCGCTCGGGCCAACGCCGATCACCGTCTTGTTTGAGCCAATCTCCAGCGGGCGCTTGCCGGCCCTGTCGAAGCCGACCAATGTCTTCTCCTTGCCATCGCAATGCGCATCGTTGCCGTCTATAAGGAGAAGGGACTCACTCTTGTAAGGTGCCGAACAAGCACGGCCGTATTGGCAACCCTGCCCCTCGCCTTGCCCTTCCGTACCGGTAAAGTCTATTGTTCCGGCTACCTGGATCTCGCGCGGACTATTGTCATTGCAGTGCCCGTAGCTGTACGAACGACACAACTCATACTTCAGAGCTTTGGTTGATCTGACCTGAACTACCTCGCCTCCAAGGCCGCCCGTCGCTGCAGAGCCAAAGCCCTTGAGGGCTTCCGATCGCACATTGTTCGATCCGAGCGCGGAAGAGACGCCGACGACGACAGCAAGTCCACCGAGCACGCGCAACGACCGCTTGATGTGCTCATCGTGTCCTTCATAGGCATATGCTCTCTCTTACCCGGAAAATCCGCACGAGGACTTGAACTCTCGAACTGAAATGCTGAACTGGAATAGGCCATCAGCATGCGGCGTTAACGCCATCAGATCGTCCTCAATAAGGCAGGATCGGAAGATCGGAACCATGCTACGCAACAGCCGAAGTGTGCAGCCGCAGGCTCCGCGCCAGCTGTGATGGATCTGGGTAGCCATAGAGCCAATCACGGCCGATGAAAGCAGCGGTCGATGCTTCGAGGCCCCGTCAGCGGAATACTGTAGCGCGCAACACGTCTGGCCTGGGAGGATGGGCCGTCGCTCCCGACGTTTTGCTGGACCGGCGGGAAGATAGGCGGCGCGGCTGGGATCCTCGTCTTCCTGGATTGCACGTCGGATGTCAGGCCCCTTCTTCTGCGATATAGATGGGCCAGATTGGCCCCGTATGTCGCGTGCCAGACACATCACACGGACGGACGCCTCCTATCGATTCATAACCGGCAATCATCACGCCGCCGGAATGGCTACGATTTCCTTGTTTTTGATTGTCTGTCCAGTGCCAGGGGCGGATCTAGCACAGCCAGTCAGCGCCAACCTGCGACTCGCGGCGCTTCGAGCTGATGCGGCAGGGCTCAGCCGCAATTCTGGTCGTCCCCACTCACAGCCCTAAGGTGAAGCTGCTCATGTGCTGCAGTCATCGGCACGAAGAGCCGAATTCGTCTGCAAGCGGGCGCATAGAAGGCAACGGCTGACCAGCGTGCAAACTCACCCTCCGATGTGCACCTGCACCTTTGACGCATCATAGGTTTACTGCCCCCAGGGCCTAGCGCGCGCGGAGGACTGAAACCACCCACCAAAACTGATCGTTTTTATGATCCAGCATGAGGTGTACCCCAGTCCGAATCATGAGTCGCCCGGCTTTCCCTCGGGCTGCCGGGGAGCTTCGTCGATGTACACGCCGCCCTCCTTCCAAGTTGTCGATATCACCGACGTTCATCGGACGATGCGCCAGGCACGCTCGGCGACACTGATCACCGCTACTCACGAAGGGCTTGTTGGAACGATGCTGCCCGTAGTACTCGACGAGCGCGAAGGCTCCATGGGCACGATTTACGCCCACGTGGCGCGTGGGAATCCGCAGTGGAAGCTGACACCGACTGGCGAGGCGATGGCCATTTTCGCTGGAGCGGAGGCCTATGTCAGCCCCTCCTGGTACGTGACCAAGCACGAGAGAGGCGAGGCCGTACCGACGTGGAACTATGTCGCTGTGCATGCCTACGGGCCGGTCGAATTCTTCGATGATGCCGATCGGCTGCGAACGGTGGTCACGCGGCTGACCGATGTGCATGAGCGCTCGGGCAAAGACCGCTGGGCGGTTTCTGACGCCCCTGCCGATTTCATCAAAACGGAGCTTAAGGGGATTGTCGGTCTGCGATTGCAAATTACACGGCTCGATGGCACGCGGAAGATGAGCCAGAACCGCAACGCGGCGGATCGCGCCGGCGTCATCGAAGGGTTATCGAAGAGCGACCGTGACGACGACCGTCGTGTGGCTCACCTCATTGCGAAAGGATGACGAACTCGAACGACGTATTGTGAACGACGCGGTATCACCTGGATTTTCTCCATATCCTCGACTGCTCTCCTTCTGCGCAGCGATGCGCCGGCGGCGGTCGGTTCCTGCTCGCCTCAGGCGCTTTTACAGAGCACAGAAAACCATACACGACGCCATCGCTTGCGCGTCAGCTATTGCGAGCGGCAGCAGCGGCGCGAGGGCCCAAGCCAACTCCGGAGAAGAAGAGCGGTACACCGGTTGTAATCCGGGGCCTGCTTCGGCGGCGCATGACAGGAATGCTCTGCATTGAGATCGGATTGACGCCCTGCAAGTCTCAAGAGACTTGCAGGAAGCCCTCAAAGCGTCTTGAATCTGATGTTACGGTCAGACTGTAGATCTTCTGACAATTCGCGACAATCTGCGCTCGTTCCAACACTCCCCGATGGGCAGAAACGCGAATGTCTCAAATCCTCGAGGTCTCGCCGCTCGCTTCTGTCACGATGATCGGGGCTCCCGGAGCGCCCTGCTCGATATCGAACTCGAGCCTAAGACGTTGAAGAGACCTGTTCCGACTGATCCACGCCCTCCGGCGCAACCGGCATGCTGAACTGAAAGACGGCCCCGCGAGGATCATTGGCGCCCGCCCACATCCGGCCTCCGTGCGCCTCAATAATAGAATGGCAAATAGCGAGCCCCATGCCCATCCCTTCGGACTTGGTGGTGTAAAACGCCTCGAACAGGCGGTCAGCGCTGTTCGGATCGAGTCCTGGACCCGTATCCCGAAAAGTGACCACTACGTTATTCGAGTCATCTCTCCGCGCACTGATCAGTAACTCGCGGTCACCTTCGTTGATCTCGCTCATGGCCTCGATGGCGTTCGTGATCAAATTGAGAATCACCTGCCGGAGCTGGACGCGATCCGCGCGGACGAGCGGCAACGCCTCAGCCCGTCGCGTTTGCACCCATACATCATTTTTCGCAAGTTCCGCGCGAACTAGCGCCAGCACCTCTAAGATCAATTCGTCAATTGCGAGAAGCTCCGTTTGCATAGGAGCCTTATTCATAAGAGCGCGGATCCGACGGATCACGTTCCCTGCACGCATACTGTCACGGACAATCAAACCGAAGGTCTGTCGAACTTCTTCCAGATTTGGCGGCTGAGCACCGAGCCAATTTAGCCCCGCCCCCGCATTACTGCTGATCGCGGCAATCGGCTGGTTGACCTCATGGGCGATTGAGGCGGCCAGCTGTCCCATTGTCGTGATCCGATTGGCGTGTGCCAGCCCCATCAGAGTCTCGCGATACCGTCGTTCGCTTTCACGGGCTTCCGCTTCCGCTCTCTTTCGCTCTGTCAGGTCGAGGACGAAGCCAACACCTTGGTCGTCGCGCGCATCGAAGACGGCGAGGCCAATTAGCACCGGCACGCGGCTGCCATCCTTGCGGACATACTCTTTCTCGAACTGCTGAACAGCTCCGGTCCGTTTTGCTTCTGTTCCAGCATCCAGTGTGCGCTCGTGCCATTCTGGCGGTGTCAGATCGAGACCGTTCACTCGCCCCGCGACGAGATCCTCTCGGTCGTATCCAACCATCGTGAGGAAGGTTTGATTTGCCTCGATGATCTCGCCTCCTTCGCGGATGATAAATATTCCGATGATGTTAGCGTCGAGTAAGCGCCGGATTTTCGACTCCCGTTGCTGAACTTCGCTGTACAACCGGCTGTTTTCCAGCGCTGTTGCAGCTTGCGAGGCAAGCATTTTCAGCACCGAGTTGCGGGCAGCCGAGAATATGCGCGCGGCGAGATTATTCTCCAGATAAAGTACGCCGATCAGCTTGCCCTGCGTGATCAGTGGCAGGCAAAGAATAGAACGCGCTTTGCGCTCACGGATATACGGATCTTCCGCAAATGAAGGCTCGGCGGCAGCATCTTCGAGAATGACGTTTTCGCGGACACGTAGGACGAAATGCAGCACGGACTCGGGAAGTGCCATCGGAGTTACGGGTTGTTCATTCACCTTTACAAGCAGCGCATCCGCTACCGTTGCGGCTTCCGCCTCGATCCGCGGCTCGCCTCCATGCAGCAGAATTAACAAACCTCGTTCGGCGCCGGCCTGCTCAATGGCAGTCCGCATAAGCGTGTCGATTAGTTTTTGAAGAACCATCTCGCCGGAAATCGCCTGCGACACTTTTGTCACCGTCGCGAGATCAAGATGCTCAACCGGAGCTCCGATCCTCATTCCATTCGCGGCAGAAGTGGTCTCCTCATGGTTGAGATGGGGATTCAACTCGTCGAGCTGACGCACTTTGCCATCTGCTCCCCAACGAAGGTAGCCGCGCCGCGCGTCCTGCAGGTAAACCCGGGAGATTCTGTCAAAACCGCGCGCAGCATAAAAGCGCGCTGCAAGTTCGCAAGCGATTGCCTCGTGGTGGGCGAAACCGTCACGTGCTGCGGTCTGGATTGAGTGTTCATACAGTCGCATTGCGTCTGTATCGCGGTATTCCCGCCTTGCAATTTCAGCGCCGACCAAGGCAGCCCGATTCTCAAAATTTTCGGGGCAATTCGCCGCCCATATCTGCAGCTGTCTGTAATGGGCATCAATGATATCCCGATGTTGCTGTTGTTCGCTTTCGCCTGGCTTGTCGCAATAACATGAGTGAGACAGCGCACCATAGAAGTGAAACTCCGCGATCAACGGCTCTGTCGGCATGGTCCATAATTTGGGCTTCGCCTTGGCGCGAGCATCAACAGCCGCAGCATAATCGCCGGCTATAAATCGCGCCTGAAGTTTACGGATCCAGTAGACGGTTTCGCTAGGTGACAGCTCCGGACTCCGTGCCAACGATCGCTCGACGTCGAGCTCGTCAAATTGTTGGTCATCGAAGCAACCGAATGAGCGTGTGAGGCCGCGCATGCTTCTAATGATTGCGAGCTGAGCGGCTACGGTATCAGCAGCAAACTGAACCTTTCTATTCCGTATCGTAGCGAGGCTTTTCTCTATCTCGTTCTGTACCTCTTTCAGGGGATCTCCGGCCATGATCATATTTGAGGTTAGATGAAGCAAGCTGTACGCCTCATAGATGACATCGCCGCTGCTGACCGCAGCTGCGAGCGCTCGCCGAATCAAAACCCGGCCACCTCTTAGGGGCTTCGTCCACGGGATGACGTTGCACCCGAAGGCCAAATAGACGGGAGCCCGAAAACGGGAGAACTCACCGCGATCAACCAGGTCGCAAGCAAGACGACCAAATTTGTCAGCTGCTTGGTAGTCACCGAAGCGCCCGGCCAAGATTCGGCCTAGCCATGCGTAATGGGCGCAAGAAGCATCAGTGTTGCCGTATTCGAGGCTGATGGTGACAGCTCTGCAGATGACCAAAGCGGATAAATTGGCGTCCGTGAAACCTGCGGGCGGAAGAATCCGGGTCAAGACGGCAAGCGTGGCAAGCGTGGTCTGATCTGTCATTGCAGGCAAACTAGCAAGATCCTCGATTGCGTCGGGCAGTTGTGACCACATCCGCTGATATTCGGCTAATGTTTCCTGGTCCGTCGGATGCTGCGACCACTCGATCCCGGCGTCGTGAAGATATTCGAGCCCTGTGAGCACTGCCCGCCCGTGCTGACCGAGCGTCAAGTAAAGATCGACCCGCAAACATGCGACCGTTGCTCGCTGGGGCGCGTTCAAGGCGCGCTTCGACAGTACGGACAGGAGGCTCTCTGCAATGTCCAGCTGGCCTACCAAGAATTCGCATTCGGCCCGGCTTGTCTCCAGTGCGAACGCGAGTTCGTGGCGCCTTTGCCAAGAGTGCTCCGCGAGCAGCGCAGCACCGACGGTGAAATATGTGAGTGCCGAGGCGTAGGCCGCCGACGCCCTGGCACGCTGCCCTGCGACTAAATTCAGCTCTGCGAGCTGCTCACGCTCCTGACCGGAGGCAATTAGCGCGACACCTCGATTGAGTTGGCTGACGATGTCGAAGATAGCCTCTTCGCGTTTGTGCGCAGGGACGTGCGCCGCCAGCATCCTACCGATCCGCAGATGGGCAGAAGCGCGCGAGGATTCTGGCACCAGCAAGTAGGCCGCCTCTTGAACGCGATCGTGGAGGAAGCGGTAGGCTGTTCCGTGGCGCGCGATCAGTTCCTGCCGGATCGCCGGCCACAGGGTCGCGTGCACCTGCTCCTGCGAAATTTCGAGCACGATCGCAAGCTCCGCCGTCCCGGCGATGTTGCCGAAACAGGCCAGCTGTTGCAGCGCGTCCTGCGTTTCCTCGGGCAGGCGGATGAGCTTGCCGAGCATCAGATCCACGACGTTCTCGGTGTACGCTTTTGCGTGAATACGCTCGAGATCCCATCGCCAGCGCGCCGACTCGTGATCGAACGTCAACAGCTGCTCTTCGGCCAGTTCAGAAAGGAATTGAATGGCGAAGAACGGATTACCCATCGTCTTCTGATGCACCAACTTTGCAAGCGGGGCAGCGCGTTTTGGTCCGCAGCGAAGGGTATCCGCGACTAACTGCGCGACATCGTCTGCAGTGAGCGGCGAGAGCGTGATCTCCTCGAAATTTACGTCGGCTCCCCTGATGGAGTCGAGCTTGCGTTTGAGTGGATGGCCTGCATCAAGTTCGTTGCCGCGGTAAGCTCCAATGAGCAGCAGGTGCAGATCCGACTGGGTCAGGAGATCCTCGATCAAGTCGAGCGTTGCGGCATCATGCCACTGCAAATCGTCGAGGAAGAGCACCAAAGGATGGGTTCGCCGGGCGAACACGCCAATAAAGCGACGAAGCACCAGCTGGAAACGAATTTGCGCTTGCCGGGCTGGAAGCTCAGCAACCGCGGGCTGCTCGCCAATGATCAGGCTCAGATCGGGAATCAATTCGGCCATCAGTCGTCCATTCGCGCCGAGCGCCTCCCGGAGCGCTTGCCGCCAGGTGGCGAGTTCGCCCTCACTTTTGCTGAGAAGAGGACGGACAAGACTCTGAAACGTCTGCACTAGCGTCACATAGGGAACGTCGCGCTTCAGTTGGTCGAATTTGCCTGACACCAACTGCCCGCGCGAGGGCACCAGTGCTTTGTGTAGCTCGTGGACGAGCGAAGACTTACCGACGCCGGAGTAACCGGCGACGAGCACCAACCTCGGCGTGCCGCTCTTCACCGCGCGATCGAAAGAGGCAAGCAAAGCCTCGATCTGAAGGGCTCTGCCATAGAGCTTCTCGGGGATGAGCAACCGATCAGGTGTGTCGTCTGTGCCGAGCTCAAACGGGTCGATGCGACCGTGGGTGGCCCATGCTGCGAGACAGTGTTGCAGATCGTGCTCAAGGCCAGCGGCAGTCTGGTAGCGTTCCTCGGCGGTTTTCGCGAGGAGTTTCATCACAATCTGAGATATCGGCTGGGGGAGGTTTTGTGATTTCTCGACGGGCGGTATTGCTGTTCTTGCAATATGACAATGGATCCACTCCAAGGGATCTGAGCCCGTGAACGGCAGCGCGCCGATCAGCATCTGGTAGAATGTCACGCCAAGTGAATAGAGATCACTGCGACAATCGACCGAGCGATTCATTCGTCCGGTCTGTTCGGGCGCCATGTAGGGCAGCGAGCCGGCGATGAACTCGGCAGGCTCAGGCGGCACGCGCTCGCGGGAAAGACGGGAAGCCAGACCAAAACCAGTGAGTCGTACCTGTTCGTCAGGACAATTGACCAGAATGTGAGCGGGTTTCAGGTCCTTGTGGACTAAGCTGTGCCGGTGAAGCTTGCCCACGGCCCTGGCGATACCAACAGCGAGGCGCAGGAAGCGCTTGGGTTCCATACGGACCCCGAGTAAATTTAGCAGTGGCTCGCCGCATGGATCCTCCAGGACCAACATAGTCCGACCAGCTTCCCGGATCAGTTCCAACGGCCGCACCGCCCATGCCTCGTCTAGCTCCTCCCTCAGCTCATACTCATGGGCGAGGCGGTCGAGCGTCGGTGGGTCTTCCGTGATGGGCCGCACGACAAGCACGACAGCCCTGCTGCCGTGGATTTGCCGGCGCCACGCACGGCAGAACGCGCGATCACCGTCCTCCCACAGGGGCTGGATGTCACTGTCGACATTTGAGCCGAACAGAGTTCGGCTGAGGGGGTCCCGCGGCATTTGCCCGCCCGGTCAATAAGGACTGAGCCGAAACCTGACACATATGGGGCGAGCTTGTGAAGGGACTTCGCAAAACGGCGCGAGTACCGATTAAGGCCGCCAAAGAGTGGACCGCGGCACGCCGAGATGCGACTTACACACCCAATGCGTGGCCCGATCGTGTCGATCCAGCCCAGTCGTGCGCGCCGGCCGGGCCTGCACAGCATCGGCGGCGGGCGCTGCCGACTAGCGCAGTATGTGGGCGAAGGATTGTGTTCGATAGAGCGGCTCGTGGCCCGTTACCCGACCACGGCCCACTGCGCGACGTGCAGCAGCGCCCAGATCGCTGTTACCGCTCAAGCAGACAATGACATGTGAAACCTGATCGGTTTGCCCATGATCGGCACAACGCGCGAGGCCATTGGACGCCGGCTTCTGAGCGCTGCATCGGCTTGAGCGTCCGGGCCGCGATGCGCAACGGCATCCCATGAGCCAATTGCGAGATCTCCTGGCGAGAACTGAAGCCCCGAGCGCCACAACCCGGCGCGCGCTATCAGGACCTTAGCGTGCGCCCGGTCCGTCCCGGCGTTATCTGTGAAATGTCGATCCTGCTGTCTCCATGAAACAAGCAGCGCGGCGACACTGAGGTCGCCGTACCGAGCTAAGGAAGCACAGAGCCTGTGTATCCGACACGATATTGAAGGAGCTCGCCGTGCACAACATTGCACTTGAGGAAGGCTGCCCCTTCGACAACGCCTCTCAGACGCTAGTCACGAGCCTGATTTACGATCGCAGCAGAGACTTCGCTCCAACGAGACGCATCCAATGATGCGGCGGCGCGTTTGGACATTGACCAATAAACGACAACGCCTGATCGAGCGACTTGTGCCAAAGAACTGAAGCAGCTTCTTGGTTGCATGAGCCCCTCGAAATCGGATGTACTAGGGCTGGGAGCGCTCGGTCCATTGCAGCAAGTCGCACAGCTGGACCTTTCCGCCGCTTCGATGGCTACCCCGCGGACATAAGCGGCCGATATTGCTTTTTCGAGCTGAAACCGCACTGGCGCGGTATCAGCTCAGCCTATTCCCCTCGAGGCCGGCACGAAGCTGTCGATCTCCGGGCAGTCCCTAGATCTGAGGTCGATGCCGGCCGAGGAATACCGGACGGCAGGGCACTTACGCTGACCGGCGGAATGTCGCTTCCCTGGTTGACTATTGTGCGAACCGCTCTGAATGCGATCAGACGATCAGTGAGCTCGGCGATCGCCTTGCTGATATCTGGCATGTCGAACGACCCTTTCTCACAGAAGCTGGTCCCGAGAATTCACCCACGCTTAACAGCACTGTCGCCAAAGAAGTTTGCTCCACAATCGCCCATGAAGGCTTGCTTCTAAGGCCCGAGGAGAAGCAATATGCTTGTCGAATCGCTGAACATAAACGCCGCAAGGGCGCTCAGGCTAGAAATCCGGCCGACAAGCGGGGTGCCGTTTTCGAGATCGACGTTCACTCCTGGCTCCATGTTGGAGGCGCCATGCAGTGATCGACTCTGAACCACAGCATCAAGGGCAGATCTGCGAGCCACTGTGAGCGAAACCGCGCTCATAACTATTCTCTTCATTGTTGCTCCCATTGATGGAGCAACTGATCCGCGACAAAGGCACCCCTGATGCTCACCGGGCGCCGTATAGGCTCTCGCTGATCGGAATGCCGCTCGCTGCGGTTCGCTGCTTGAACCGCTGTTCAAGAAAGGCGTAAGCTACCCCAAAAGCGGTGAAGAGAACTGCAATTAAAATGAAGAACAGCGGAACGCCTTCTTTGCCAATAGATGTACACCGGCATCGTACAACCTGACGCTACGAACGATTCAAGCCCTTCCTGGCCGGTGCGAAGTAGCAGGCAGTCACTACCTACGCTGCCTTGCCCAGCGAGCCTCAGTTTTGCCGCGCTGGTTGCTTCATTGGAGGCAGCGTCACCACGGATGTCCTGGCGATGTGGGGCGAGCCCGACGCGCTTTCTGCTCAACGGAGTGCATCGGGCCGCCCGTAATGACCCTGCCTGAGCCGTAGGCCCTAAGCAAATCGATGAGCTACTGGCAGATCTGACAACAGCTTCAGGTTGACGCTCGGGGCGCGTTTTGTCGTTCCTATGTAGGTCAAAGAGCGGATCTTCAAGGTGCCTGGCACGGACCTGTGATGTCCGCCAATTCTGGTAGGAGAATGATTCTTTCGCTGGATCAGCGGTTGTTTGGCTGATGCAGGAGAGCAAATACTACTGCCTTTTGGCGAACTGGTCCGCAGCTGGACATCGAATGGAGTGTGTCCCGCCTCTCCATTCAGATTACGCCGCCTCATCTTGGGGTGCGAGCCTCGTGAAGGAAGCAACGGCACGAACGCACGTGAGCGCCCCTGCAGCAGCTCGAGTTCGAGCATCTTTACGACAAACATGACGGAAAGGACTTGAATCTCACCTAGCGTCAGGTTGTACGAAGTCGGTGCAAGGTGCTTTCCTCAACCTCGCAAAGAGCAACTCACAGGCGCTCTGAGAAAAAGAAAAGTTCATGTGCTGATGCCGCTGCTACTCGTTCTGGTGTCTATTTTCCTTAGTATGGGTGCGATAGTCTACGCCGCTTGCCGATCTCAACGCCGGCGGGATCGGCGCATGCACAGGCACGATAGCGCCAATTCGCTCAGCTCGCGCCCCCGCGTTCAACTACCAAGGCGCCGGGCATTCTGATCCTTCAGCCGCATAATGGGTCGTCCGCTGCAGCCTCATTCGCGAGGGCCAGGCGACACGCGCCGCCATGCTAAAGCGAGCGCCTCAAGTTCTGGAGTCGGTGCTTCTCGATCGCTGCTGATCGTTTGATCGATGCCGCGGGGCCGATCCGGCGCGACGGCGGACAGACGCGAAAGGCAGTTCTCGACCAGTCGGGCGGTTTTTGCTAGACTTTCCTGTAATGCATCACGCTGGCGCGAATGGCTGACCCGTCACATACCTGGAAAATCTCAAACTTTGCACTGCGCGAAAGTCCTCGAAAGGTCAATCAAAGGTCGTAGTGAGGCGACGATTCTACTGTAAATCGTACAAGTGAGGCTCTGATCGTGACCAAGCGCTCTGAACCGCGGAAGGAAGCCGCAAATGTCGTAGGGCCGGAGGTGAGGCCGAGCGTCTTCCTCGTCGACGATGACCTCTCAATGCGCGAATCGCTGGTCAACCTATTTCGTTCGATCGGTCTGGATGTCGTTGCTTACGGATCGGCCCGGGAAATGCTCCAGAGCGAGCTCCCTGATGTTCCTAGCTGCCTTGTGCTTGACATCAGGCTGCCGGGATTGAGCGGCCTTGAGCTCCAGAGTGAGTTAGCCAAACTGAAGATTCACATTCCTATTATTTTCATCACCGCTCATGGCGATATTCCGATGACTGTCAAAGCCATGAAGAGTGGAGCAATCGATTTTCTCAGCAAGCCGTTTCGCGATCAGGAACTACTCGATGGCGTAGTCGCAGCTATCGAACAGGATCGGAAGAGACGAGGTGTAGACAAGGTGGTCAGGAGGCTGCAGTCCTTGTTTGAGGCCCTAAGTCCACGAGAGCAGGATGTATTGAAACTAGTCGCCGCCGGCCTGTTGAACAAACAGGTAGCTGCGGAACTCGGGCTCGCCGAGATTACAGTCAAAATCTATCGCGGTCACGTGATGAAGAAGATGGGAGCTCGATCGCTGGCCGATTTGATCAGGATGACTGAGAGGCTGGGAATTGGGACCGACCGTTTCAGGGTACAAACCTAGGTATGATTTTACAATTTCGTCGTGCAAGCGCATCCTTCTGCTGGCCGTCATGCTTCCGCCAGCGCCTTCGCCAACTAAGAACGGGTCGTCTTGTCTAGGTATTCAACTGTTTCCGTTGTCGACGACGATCCTTCGATTCGTGCCGCACTGAACAACCTTTTGAAATCGCAGGGTCACAACGTTCGTACGTTTGCATCGGCTGAGGAATTCTTGCGGTCATCTCAATTGAACGATACGTCCTGTGTCATTGCAGACGTGCAGATGCCCATGATGAGCGGCTTTGAACTTTTGGAACAGATGCGGGCCCAGGGCCACGCTGCGCCATTCATCCTGATGACTGCCTTCGCAGATGATCGCACGCGAGCCCGCGCGTTGAGCGCCGGCGTAACCGGCTTTTTTGCCAAACCCTTTGCCAGTCTGGAGTTGATCGCCTGCGTCGATGAAGCGCTTAGCGAGCATCGTGGTGGAACGAACGCGTGAAAGATGGGGAAGCAGTCTGGACCAAGCCGCACCCGCGCGGCGCTTACGACGTCGATCAATGCGCGATTGCCCGTGCTACCGCGTGCCAGTGGCGATCCTCGCCTTTCGATCTTGCCGCATTCCTGTCGTTGTTGTTGCACTTTCGGCATCTGGTTGAAACACTTGCAACGTCGGGCTCCTGACAAGACGCCTCTGGTATGATCGCGCAATCAGACGAGGAGAGGCCCTCCTCGCTTTAACGAAGGAGCGCCCTACGTTCAGTGCTACGACTGAGCTTAGCGCGAAAGTGCCACGGCACCGACTTGCCGGCAGTACCTCGTTAGAACAAAGAACTCACCTAAAACTTGTGCGACCGCTCCAGATAGGTCGGGCACCGGAGTTTGTGGGAGGAAAGGCGCGGCGATCGCGGCCAAAATCACGCAGTCGGTCGAAACGATCGGTGCGGAATTCACAAAAGCCACAAAGATCGCATTTTGGCGATGTTGGCTTTCGCAGGATCGAGTGGTGTACGCCAAACTCGCCAACTTGCATTCGCTCCCAGCAACCCTTCGGCGGGCCGAAGCACCGGAAACCTACGCATCCGCTGCGGGGCAACACAAATGCCACTGGTCGAAGCGATTTCAAGCCCACGCCTTTGCTGCCGAACGCATCCACGCCTCTCCGCGCCGGTCCCGGCCAAACGCAAGGCCCAAAGCGGGGCTCTGGACGCGCGATAAGCCGCGCGCCGGGCCAGATCTGCGGCGGCCGTGTCCCTTCTACTCGCCGGGACCGTGAGCGTGAGCCTCCAACACACGCTTCCGGCTGGCGGGCTCCGCCGTCGCCGGGAGCGCATCGGCCCCTCTGGTCGCGATGAAATTTTTCGGCCCACATACTTCCCCGTTTCCAAGCTAACCGCGCAGTACGCGCAAATTCTTCAATCGCGCGCGGCTAAGCAAATCTGCCCGCGAAGGACGACTTAGCCGGGGCCCTCGCTGGATGGAGACGAAACTACTAAACATAGTAGCTTTGTTCCGCCTGGTTCTCGGGTAAGCCGTTGGAGCTGATTTTCAGACGCCCTACGCATAGCCCAAAGGACGCCGAGAGGCGCCGGAACCGTGCGCTCGTGGTCTGCCAATCCTGTACGATGTTGGCCGCGCGCTTGTTCGTCGGGCAGATTTTCTTGTCGAGGAGACGACCACATGGTTGGAGGACACGAGCCGCACAGAATGAAGACAGTCGAAATGCTAGAGTCCAACGTGCGTTCGTACTCACGTTCTTTTCCTGCTGTCTTCAGCAGGGCGCGCGGCTCGATTATGTTCGCAGAGGGTAGCCGAAAGGTCATTGACTTTCTGTCCGGCGCTGGAGCGCTAAATTATGGCCACAACAATCAGGAGATCAAATCGGCAATCAGCGAGTATCTGGAGTCGGACGGGGGTCGTCCACGGCTTGGACATGGCCACTCCAGCAAAGGTCGAATTCATGGAGACCTTTAGCTCTGTCATCCTTCGTGAACGGAATCTTTCCTACCGCTTTCAATTTACGGGCCTACGGGAGCTAACGCTATTGAAGCAGCTCTAAAGCTCTCGCGTAAGATCACAGGACGTCACAACGTCATTTCTTTCACGAATGGATATCACGGCCAAAGTTTGGGAGCCAAAGCCGCGAGCGGTAACCGCTTTTACCGCAAAGGCAGCAGCATTCCTTTATCGGCACAACGTTCATGCCCTATGATGGGTATCTTGGCTCCGCTCACAGTGCGGCGGATTACGTGCGAAAGGTATTAATGGACGAGAGCAGTGGCACTGATCTTCCAGCCGCCATTCTCGTCGAAACCGTGCAAGGAGAGGGAGGCATTAACGTCGCCGGCGAGGAATGGTTGCAGTCAATTCAGGCTTTGGCAAAAGAGGTCGGAGCTATTTTCATAGTTGACGATATCCAAATGGGCTGTGGCCGTACAGGCGAGTTCTTCAGTTTAGAGTTCGCTGCGTTGTCGCCAGGCATTGTTGTAATGTCGAAATCGCTGAGTGGGTACGTTTGCCACTATCGATGCTCCTGATCAAAGAAGCGATTGACGCATGGGAACCAGGCGAGCACACGGGGACGTTTCGAGGAAACAACCTTGCACTCGTCTCTGGCAAAGCGGCTTTGAATCTGTATTGGCGCAACCAGACGTTCTCGCAACAGGTCCGACGCTTGAGCGCATTTATGCGGCGTCGACTCGATGCTATCGCGCACCAGCACGGAAACAGGTTTGCTGTTCGTGGACGGGGCATGGTATGCGGATTCGATTGCAAAACGACCGAAATCGCAGAGGCGACGTCACATGGAGCGTTTGAGAAGGGATTGATTATCGAGCGATGCGGACCGACCGATCAGGTTGTAAAGTTCTTGCCTGCACCAGCCCGAGCAAGCTAAACTTGTAGGCGCACGAGAGAACCTGTTGCTAGCGACCGCATCGCCGCACAAGTCGTGGCGTGTGTTCTCGCTTGCCGCCGAAATGGTCAGGAGTTTTGAGGCCATGATCATGAAGGTGAAGCCTGAAGGCCAAGGCTATCTGTGATCCGCCGAGTCGGCTGATGCGTGGAGAACGCCTGCTGCCCTCCTCGGTCCACAGCACGTGAGTGCGAGCAGCACCTTTGAACCTCGCAGTCGCGAGCGACTTTGGTCGAGCTGGTTATCTAAAGTTTCCACTCTGAGGTCTGCCGAAGGTGAGCTCGCAGCGGAATGGAGTCGAATGGCGTGGTATGGCTTCTTGGTGGCCACGTGCCCAGCCGCACGGGCGCGGACTTTGTTAGGACCGTAGATTGTGCAGCAGCGATCCAGCCTGAGCCGTTTAGAGCATAGGTGCAGCAATAATCACTCCGGCGGCCGGCTTTGCGACGAAAGCCGTCAAGGAATGAGCGGTGGGGATGTCCCGGGTTCTGTTGAATTTCTGAAGAGGTCGGCGTTGTCACCTTGAGCCGGTAGGCTCGGGGTGCTGATTCCAAAGGAGAGCAACGCGATTACGAGAGATATCACACCGACTGGTTGGCCGGCGACCGGCGCTGTGGACGAAGCATTTGCAGAAGTGCAGGCGAGTGCCCGAGTTCAGCTATCAGAAGCCCCTATTTGGCGTGAGCGCCTCGGCGGCAAGCGAAGGTGACGGACCAAATGTTAACTATGCTGGGCCAACCGAAGAAGCCCGACGCATCTGCCGGGTCCGAGATGCGTCGGGCTGAGTGGAGGACTGAGCGCGACAGTCTTCCTCCCAGAACCGCGTCTGCAAGTAGTATGCCGTGCCCGTACTGCTACACAAATATCTCAAATTAGATATCTGCTCTGCCACAAAGTTCCGCGAGGCATTCAGAGACGCTCGGCCAGCTCCATCTTCAAGGCCTGACTATTCCCGTTCCAAAAACTCCCGCCATCACCTTTCGTTTGGATCAAAAATGAGGCAGAAGAAGCGGACAACGGGCCGCCGGCTCATCAACAACAGATATCTAGATGTTTGATACATTGCTACGCGTGACTGGAACGATCGCGCCGAGCTCGCGCACGACAGAGGCAAACGATCGAGATCTAAGCTTAGATTTCGCGAAAGGTGCGCTCATTGTTTTGGTGATCGTTGGGCACCTGATTCAGTATGTCATCTACCGAGACGACGGGTTTTGGTATTCGCCGTACTACAAATCGATCTATATGTTTCACATGCCGCTCTTTATGGCGATAAGCGGATATCTTTCTTCTCGATCACTGCTGCAAAAGTCGTTCACTCGAGCCGCCAGCGACCGTGCGAAGCAGCTCTTGCTGCCGATGCTGTTTTGGTGGACGTTCATGGAGACAGCTAAGCTGGCGGCATTGTGGCGCGCGCCCAGCCTAGCGAGCGGACTTTTGGAATTTGTAGACGATTTCGCTGGCACATACTGGTTCATCTGGGCCACGTTTGTTTCCTACCTTCTCCTCAAGATTTCTACCAGGCTAAACCACCAATCGTGGGTCATATCTGGCTTAGCCATACTGGTCGCACTCGCGCCTCTGACATTCTCCATATCACCCCTGATCAGATTCACTTACCCGTTCTTCTGCTTCGGCTTCTTGCTTGCTCAATCGAGAGAACGATGGACGCGTGCGTCGCGACATCACAAGCCGCTCCTAATTTTACTTCTCTCGATAGTGACCTGCGTATGCTTTCTAGCTTGGGGCAAGGATACCTATGTCTACAATAATCTTGGGGTAATTCACGATTTCCGGTCGGCTAAAAACGTGCTTCTGATGTTTGTTGGCTCTGCAGCTGCCTCAGCAATCGCTATCGAACTCCTGCTGCAATGCTGGAGCGTTGGCCGTTCAAATCGAATGGCCCGCTTTATCGCTGTGGAGTTGGGCCAGACCACGTTGCTGCTCTACCTGGTCCAGGGTACCGTGTTCCGTCTCATGGATTTCGTACAGTTCGGAGAACTTTGGGATCTCACGACCCGGTTGATCATCGCGGGTATGCTCGGTGCGGCGATTATTGCGATCGCGCTAACGGTGCGCTCGATTGTTCGCGGCGTTCCATATCTGTCGCAGCTCGTCCTTGGAATGCCGCCACGCTCAGGTCTTCCGCAAGCCAAACCTGCAATTAACTAGCTGTATGCATTTGATTGTTTGAGTACGGCAGGGTATGGCGATAGCATCGACTTGTGACGCCGCCGGAATAGCGTTCGAAGCCAGATCCGGCGGAGACGGCGTGCCGCCGGTCGAGCCGGTGATCGGCATAAGAGCAACCCCATCGAAGCGTGTATTGCTCAGGGTTTGTATGCCACCGGCGAACTCAGCCCATTGCGTCCGTCCAAACAAGATCGACTGTCGTGAGATTAGCTTCGCTGCACCAGTCGTCTAGCCGCCGGTTTTCGACCCAGATCTGGCGATTTGTTCGAGCGCCGTACTCAAGTACTGAACCCGAGACGTCCCAGTCGTTCGAATTTCCGTCTCGGCCCGCAGCTGCCCGAATTAAAAGGCCCTCGGCAACGAACAAGCCGTTCTTGTTCGATGAGATGGCGAGGCGTGCTCATCTCGAGCCTGTTGTGCTCAGAGATTCAGTCGCTCGCGCAGCGAGCTCGGCCGGGATGCCTTCGAGGACAAGAGCAAAGCATCCGGCCTGGTGTAGCTGGTGCGCATCGTCAAGCAGACGTAGGGCATCGTCCGCGTTCCGACCCTGTACCTTGAAGCCACCCATCGCGTTGACGCTTTGTGGCGTGAGACTAAGATGACCCATCAAGGGAATTTCGCAATTCACCAAGGCTCGGATCATCTCGACCCGCTTACCCCCTCCCGAAGCTTGACGGCGTCTGCGCCACGCTGCAGGACGCCTCCAGCGTTGCGTATCGTGTCGTCGGAACTGAGATGAAAGCTGAGAAACGGCATGTCAGCTAGCGCCAGGCCCTGTTTGTGCGACCACGTCCAGGTGGTGATTCATCATCGCCATGCTGACCGGTAAAGTGGTCATCAAACCCAAGGCATACGTTGCCGACGCTATCGCCGACAAGAATGACGTCGACGACAGGATCGGCGATGCGTGCCGTTACCCGCATCATAAGCCGTGATCATCACGATGGCGCGCCCTTCCTCCTTGCGTCGCTGCAGAACTGGAATCGTGACGCGTTCAACCGCCAGCTGCGAAGTGTGGCTCATGTCGATCTGATCCGGCCCCGCATGTCTCTGGAAATGGCCTTCCCATTGGAGAGCGAAAGGTATCTGTCATTAGGGAGCCCGAAAAGGCGCGTCACTGAGAAATCGGAAGCACAAAGTTTCCAATGATTGGGCGGTCAGCAAATAAGGTCTTTCAACATGTCCTCTGCGCGGTGTTCCTGGGACTGACCATCCGAACATTCTGAGCGTCAAAAACGGCGGCCTGGAGACGACGCACGCGAGCGGCGATAGTGGATGTGCTTATGAGGCTGCGATCTACGTGTCAAAGCCGCTGTCGGCCCTTTAAGGCGGCATGTCCATCACCTCTGGCTGCTGACAAGGAGTAAGCCTCCGAGGGGAGACGCCTTGCGGCGGGCTGGCCTGATGGTTGAGAACTGTACGTATGGACAGCCATACGATCAGTACGCTGAATCGACTTGAAGTGGTTGATACAGGCCGGCGGCGCCGCTGGTCTGAGGAAGAAGGCGCGGATTGTTTTGGAAAGCCTATCCGAGCCGCGCCTGGTTGCGGCGACAGCGCTGCGATACGGCTTATCACGTTCTCTGCTGGTGACCTGGCGAAGAGCCTTCGCAGCGAACCGAACCAAATCCGAGGCTGGGTTTGTCAGGGCAGTTATGGCCGAGGGCGGGCCCGTGGCGTCGGTGGCGGCCTCATCGGAGAGCGCGACCGCACATTCGACGAAGCGTCGGATTGAGATCGAGCTGGCTGGCGGACGGCGCGTCATTGTTGATGCGGGCGTCGACGTTGAGGCGCTTCGCCGGATTATCGAGGCTCTGGATCCGCAATGATTCCGGTCCCTACGGGAGTTCGGGTGTGGCTGGCGACGGGCCACACCGACATGCGCAAAGGCTTCGCCTCATTGTCGTTGCAGGTGCAAGAGGTGCTGCGCCGCGATCCGCTGAGTGGTCATTTGTTCTGCTTCCGTGGACGTGGGGGTGATTTGTTGAAAGTGATCTGGCATGACGGCCAGGGAGCATGCCTGTTTACGAAGAAACTCGAGAGAGGTCGTTTTGTCTGGCCGTCGCTGGCGGACGGCGTGGTGTCGATCTCGCGGGCGCAGATGAGCTATCTGTTGTCTGGCATCGACTGGCGCAATCCCCAAGAGTCCTGGCGTCCGACCAGCGTAGGGTGAGACTTTGTTATTTGAGTTTGGCAGCGAATGTGATTCCATCTGGCCATGGACTCCAGCGCCGATCTGCCGCCCGATCTTGCCGCCGCGCATGCAATGATTTTGGCCGAACGCACGGCCAGGCTTGCGGCGGAAGCCAGGCTTGCTGAAGCGGCCAATGCCCAGGCGAAGCAATCGAGCACCGAAGCGCTGATTGCCCATCTCAAGCTCGAGATCGAGAAGCTGCGGCGGACGCTCTATGGCACGCGCTCGGAACGATCGGCGCGGCTGCTCGATCAGCTGGAGCTTGAGGAGCTTGAGGCGGCCGCGACCGAGGATGAACTCGCCGCCGAGAAGGCAGCAGGCAAGACGCAGACGGTGCGTTCGTTTGAGCGCAGGCGGCCCGTTCGCCAGGCCTTTTCCGACGACATCGTGCGAGAACGCGTCCTCGCGTCGCAACAGACCTCGGCGTAGACGAGGACTGGCTCTGGGACGTGGCGTAAGCGCTTAGCCGTGCTTTCAATTACCCACATTTGACGTCGGATTTGAACGCCGCGCCGCAGGCGAAATCTTGAATCGGAAGAATCTGTTGTGATTCGTTGTTGAGCACCTGAT
>NZ_JADPKH010000077.1:0-1499 GCF_023073835.1 Bradyrhizobium sp. 153
GTTGAGCCGCTGGAGATCATGGAAAGCTGCTTCTCAAACCACGGTTTTAAAGCCGCAATGAGGGGCAGCGAGTGCTCCTTGCGCGCGGCCAACCGGATGTCCGGCGACGAGCCGCGCACCATGGCTTCGATGGCGTAAAGCTGCGCGATCTGCCGGACGGCGGCCTCGGCGATCGGAGACTTGCTGTTGCGCACCAATTTGACGAAGCGCCGGCGCAAATGGCTCCAGCAATGCACGAGCGTCCACGGCCCTTGCGGTCGAACGACTTCGGTCAGCCGGTCATAACCGTCATAGGCATCGCATTGCAGGAAGCGTCCGCAAAAGCCATCCAGGAACTGCTCCGCAAAGGCACCGCTGCGACCGGGGGCATATCGGAACAGCACGATCGGCGGACTTGGGCCGCTGTGGCCGCGGTCGTCTGAGGCGATCGCCCAGAAGTAGCCCTTCTTCGTTTGGCCGCGCCCCGGATCGAGTACCGGCGCCTTGGTCTCATCCATGAACAGCCGATCCGCCATGGCCAGGTGGTGGCGCATGTGGTCCGCGATGGGCTGAAGATGGAAGCAGGCGCGGCCGGACCAGTTGCCCAGCGTCGCCCGATCAAGCCGGATACCCTGGCGCGCATAGATCTCGGCCTGACGGTAAAATGGCGTATGATCGCCAAATTTGGAGACGATCACGTGCGCGATGGCCGCTTCGGTCGGCAGCCCGCCGGGCACGACGTGCTCCGGTGCGTGCGCCTGCACGACGGGGCCCGCGCAGCGGCGACAGATGTATTTGGGGCGGCGCGTGACCAACACCCGCCATTGCGCCGGGATCACGTCGAGCCGTTTGCTGACGTCCTCGCCGATCTTCGCCATGGCACCGCAACCACACGGACAGAGCGTGCTCGCAGGCTCGATGATCCGTTCCACCCGCGGCAAATGGGCAGGCAAGCAGCCGCGATTGCGATGAGGACCTTGATCCGGCACGTTCCGCGATCGGCCATTGATCACAGTCTCGGCTCTCTCCTGCGCCGCGTCCAGGATGCCTTGCGCGATCTCCACGTCTTCCAGCGGCAAGTGATACTGATCTGGCCGCAGCTTCTCGGACTTCGCGCCGAACTTCTCGCGTCGCAATTCGCCGAGAATGATCTCCAGCCGACGCCGCGCTTCCTCCGACGCCGCCAGCGCCCCCTGATGCTCGCTCAAGGCCGCCTGCGTTTGCGCCAAAAGCGCCTTGAGGCGTTCGTTTTCGTCGCGTAGCGCCGCGATGCTCATGTGCTATTTCGAGCACATCGCCGCCGCGCGTGCCACGCTCAAAATAGCTGCCGAGTCATTCTGCCGCACTTATCCAGCGACCTGCGGGCGCCGTGCTTCTTCCGGGCGGACCAACCTCCAATCCAGCCCCTCGAACAAGGCCGCGAACATCGCCGGCGACATCCGCATCACGCCGTCCGCGATCGTTGGCCAAACGAACTTGCAACCTTCGAGGCGCTTGTGAACCAACACCAGGCCCGTTCG
>NZ_JADPKH010000070.1:0-510 GCF_023073835.1 Bradyrhizobium sp. 153
TCCACTTATCGCGTGCTCTATCGCTCGACGGGGCTGAACGGTCGGCCGGTCTTTGTGTCCGGCGTCGTCATCGTTCCGCAAGGCACGCCCGCGCTCGGCCGACGTCCGATCGTTGCTTGGGCACATCCGACTTCGGGTATCGTGCCGCGTTGCGCCCCATCGCTCGCCATTTTTCTGTTTCAGCAGATCCAGGGACTTCGCTCGATGATCTCCCGTGGCTTCGTCGTTGCGGCGACCGATTATCCAGGGCTCGGTACGCCGGGCCCGCATCCTTATCTGGTCGGTGAGAGCGAAGGTCGAGCCGTGATTGATATTGTGCGCGCGGCACGCTCCGTTACCCGCGCAGGCGATGGCAAGGACTTCACGGTTTGGGGGCATTCACAAGGCGGGCAGGCCGCGCTCTTCGCCGGAATGATCGCAAACGCCTACGCTCCTGAGCTGAAGCTTCTCGGTGTCGCTGCAGCGGCCCCGGCAACGGACCTCGTGAAGCTGATGAGCGACGACATCAAC
>NZ_JADPKH010000023.1:0-122921 GCF_023073835.1 Bradyrhizobium sp. 153
CCCCATCAGGCCTTGGCAGGACAAACTCCCAAGGCCTTCGCCGCTACCAAGACCACCGCGATCCAATCAGCGAATTATTGAACATCGACAATTGCGAGCCAACGAGCCCGCGCCAAGCGCGGCCCGATGGCAGGCTCAGCCAAGCAATCCAGAGTCCCTCCGCGGTGATAGACTGGATTGCTTCGCTACGCTCGCAATGACGGTGGAGAGAGCCGCGCCCCTTTCAAATCTTGCACTCGCGGAAGCAAAGAGAGCGCATCCCACCGCGCCAATTCCCTCGCATTTTAGCAATTGCCTTGAAGGAAATTTCGCTCCTCACAGGGCAGGCTCGATTGCTTCCATGTGTGAGGATTGCGGATGAAGGTTTCTACCGTTGCGCCGCCGCCGATCGCGATCGTGGTTCCGAACTACGACACGACCAAGCAGCAGGACGATCAGGCCAAGGTCAAGGACGAGGATCCGACCTATAAGCCGCAGCCGCCCGCGCCGTTGCCGCCCGGTCAGGGCACGCGGATCGATCAGCTCGCCTGATCAGGCTTGCCAAGGCAGAAGCGCCCGATCCGGTCGATCGAGCCTTTGGTGCATCCGGCCGCATCTTTGCCGGATAGCGGGACCATGATCGGGCGCGGTCATCCCGGGATCCTGCGCATGATCGCACGCTTCCTGTTGCAGAACACGATCTTCGTCGTCGGCATGGGCGCGCTGTTGTTCGCCTCCGCCGGAACGTGGCACTGGCCTTCGGCCTGGGTGCTCCTCGCCACCTCTGCCCTGCTCGGTCCGCTCTGCGGCTGGTGGCTCTACCGGATCGATCCGGCGCTGCTCGCCGAACGTCTGCGGCCGGTTCTACAACGGGATCAGCCCGCCGCCGACAAGATCTTCGTGACTGTCTTCGTCATCACGATGTTCGCCTGGCTGGCGCTGATAGGTTTCGACCGACGCATTCAATCCTCCGAGATGCCGGTTGCGTTCCAGATCCTCGGCCTCGTGTTGTTCCTGGCTTCGACGCTGTTCACAATGTGGGTCTTCCGCGAGAACTCGTTTGCCGCCCCCGTGGTGAAGCTCCAGGCCGAGCGCGCCCAGCGGGTGATCTCGACCGGCCCCTACGCCCATGTCCGCCATCCCATGTACAGCGGCATGATCCTGTTCTTCACCGGCGTGCCGCTGCTGCTGGGGTCGTGGTGGGGACTTGCGATGCTGCCGCTTTTCGCCGCTCTGTTTGCGGTCCGCATCGGGATCGAGGAGCGCACCTTGCGCGAGGGCCTGCCGGGCTATGCGGACTATGCGGCGCGGGTGCGCTATCGCCTCGTGCCGGGCCTCTGGTGAGGGCAATCCACTGCCGTCCGACCGGCTAATTATCCAGCTCGCGATAGCGGCGGAAGATGCCCTGCTCGTTGAAGGGAATGCGGCGGTCGCTTTCGAGATAGGCCTTGATGTTCGGCCGCGCAGCGATGCGGTCGTGCAGGCCGACCAGGGTCGGAATATCCGTCTCGAACGCCTTCATGCGCCTGGGGAAGGCATAGCGGAGCCCCGCGACGATCTGGAACAGCGAGAGATCGACATAGGTCAGTCGGCGGCCGGTGACATAGGTGCCGCCACTCTCGGTGAGAAGCTGCTCGAAATAGCCGAGATATTTCGGCACGCGCTCGCTCCAGAAATCGGCGGTGCGCTTCTTCGCCGCTGGCTTCTGGTCCTCGTAATAGAGCGAGGGTCCGAGCGGATGATGGGTGTCGTGGATCTCGACGACGAGGTCGGTGACGGTGAGCTGGAGCTGGTGCACCCAGAGCCTGCCGCCTTCGGTCTTCGGCGCAAGGCCATGGCGGGCACCGAGATAGAGCAGGATGTTGGCGGTCTGGCCGATGACGAGCTTGCCCGCTTTCAGGAACGGCGGGGCAAAGGGCGGCGTGCCTTCACGCGCATTCATTATCTTCATCATCGCAGCCGTTCCGCCCGGCCCGCGTGCGACGTCGATATAAGCGGCGCCCGCCTCCTCCAGCGCCAGCCGCACATATTCACCGCGGCCCTGGATCTCGGGCCAGTAATAGAGCTCGTATTTCATGGAGACCGTCCGTGATTGCGTTGCGGCAAGTGCAGTACGCAACCACGAACGCCATGACGTGAGAAGGAGTTCCGCGCCTCAATTCGCCGCAAAACAATAGAACAGGCCGTCGCCGCCGGTGCTCTTCAGATCGGCCTGCGAGCAGCCGCCGTCGGGGCCGCGGGACGGGTGAGAGCTGTTCCACGATTTCGAGGGCTCATCGTCGCGCAAGCCCCGTCGATCGAGATGGCCAACCATCGCGGCGCCTTGTGTGCTCGATGTCCAGTTCTTGCAGGTGCGATCGTCCGGACCGCCAAACGCGGTGCCGTCTGGTTGCGATCCCGTGAGGACGTCATGCCGGTTTGGCTGGTCGCCAACACCATTGATCCCCTCGCCCTTCTCGCTGAGCGCGGTCTGCTTGGTGAGGTTGTTGGCCGGGCTGTGCAGATCGGCAACGTCCTTGGCAATCACCGCGCCCTTGGCGTTCTGCCACGGTCCCTTGCCGATGCGGTCTCGGGCGTTGATTGCCGGCTTGCCGTCGGCGGCCTGGGTCGAGAGATAGGCGCGCCAGGTTTTGTTGCCTGCGCCGGCGGCCTGAGCGAGCTTCTGGCAGTGCGCGTCGGCTCCCTCGAGGCCGCCGAGATCGGCGCCCTTGCCGAGGCCGCTTGAGGTCACGAAAAACGTCATGTCGGCCGATTGCGCCAGCGCCGATGGGGCCGCAAGCAAGGCCAATACGAGTGCGAGGCCTGAAATCGTCGAGGATTTCGCGGTGCGGATCATGGTGTCCTCCTGTTGTGGTTGTCGTTTGGCCGCCTGATTTCAACCCGACGCACGCGTGCTTATTCCGATGCGGCGATGCGAGGCGCCCCAAAGAAGAGACGCGCATAAGAAAAGGCGCCGTGCCGGAGCACGACGCCTTGGTTTCTCATGTCACGAGCGATCAGTTGGTCTGCTGGATCGCCGACAATTCCCAGCCGGTGCCCGGCCGGCGGGCGAACGTCCAGATCTCGGTCGCCTCGCCCGGCTGCTCGCTGCCGGCAACGACTGCGCCGGTGTTGCGGTCGACCGTCTTGTCGGTGAGCGCGAAGCGCAGCGCCACCGTGGCGTAGTCCGTCTCGCCTTCGCGCCAGGCTTCCGCGAGGTCGCCCTGCAACAGCTTGACGTTGGTCACCTTGTTGACGACGTTGCGCGCGCGGTTCTGGGCGAGGTCCTGCTCGAAGTACGAGACCATCTCCGGCGTCGCGAGCGTGTGCAGCTTGGCGACGTCCTCGTTCGACCAGGCGGCCTGGACCTCGCCGAGCAGGCGCTCGAACGCTTCATAGTCGTCCGGCTTGATCTCGAGCGGCGCGTTGTTGGCGCCGAAGCCCAAGCCACCGAGACCGCTGCGATAGTTCGGCTGCGGTCCGGGACCTGCGCCCGCATCAGCATTGGCATAGGCCGCCTGCGGCGAGTGACGGCGCTGCCACCAGGACATCGCCAGCCGTACCACGAGTACCACCAGCGCGATCTGGATGATCAGGCCGAGGATCGAGGACAGGCCGCCGAGGCCGCCGAACAGACCGCCGCCGAACAGCATGCCGAGCAGGCCTGCGCCGAGGAAGCCGGCCGCAAGGCCGCCCAGGAAGCCGCCGCCGCGACCGAACAGGCCGCCGCGCGCCGGCGAGGTCGCGGCCGAATTCATGCCTGCGCCCGGCTGGGTGTAGGTGCGGTTGAACTGCGAGGTCGAGCCCGGCGCGGTCGTGGTCGATGGCGGCGCCGAATAGGTCCGCGAGCCGCGCGAACCCGAGGAGAAGCCGCCGCCAGCGCGGGCGTCGGCAGACGAGATCGCCAGCGCGGTCGGCAGCGCAAGCGCCAGCACGACGGCAATCGCCTTGAAGACACTGCGGGAGCGTTGCGAGAAAGTCATGTGCGTTTCCCAAATCCCCGGCATGGGGACGTGCGCTTAAGATGGGCAGACTTCCCGAAAAGTGAAGCGGGTTTCGGAACCTGTGGCTGCGGCCCTCAGTCGCGGGGATGTGGCAAA
The DNA here is from genome assembly GCF_023073835.1 of Bradyrhizobium sp. 153. NCBI lineage: Bacteria > Pseudomonadati > Pseudomonadota > Alphaproteobacteria > Hyphomicrobiales > Nitrobacteraceae > Bradyrhizobium > Bradyrhizobium sp. 153. The sequence continues at coordinate 4,059 of NZ_JADPKH010000023.1, forward strand.
AGCCCATATTTGGCGAGGTTTGGCCGAGTAAACGGGGGAACGGGGGTCGCTGGATACCGGCGGGTTTGCAATGCGATTTCCGCTTTCTCCCCTCGTCATTGCGGAATAACTGGAGAGGACGCGCCTCATCCCGCCTTCGTCATCGTCTCCTTCACCGCCGCCACGAGCTGGCTGAGCGTGAACGGTTTTGGCAGGAAGTCGAACTGCTGGCCTTCGGGGAGGCTCTTCTCGAACGCATCCTCGGCGTAGCCGGAGACGAAGATGAACTTGATATCCGGGTTCTTCTGCCGCATCGCCGTCAGCAGCGTCGGGCCGTCCATCTCCGGCATCACCACGTCGGAGACGACGAGATCGATCGCGCCGCTCTGCTCCTCCAGCACCTCCATGGCCTCGACGCCGTTCTCGGCCTCGACCACCGTGTAGCCGCGCGAGCGCAGGCCGCGTGCATTGAGGGCGCGCAGGCCCTCTTCGTCTTCGACGAGAAGGATGGTGCCCTGGCCAGTGAGATCGGTGCGCGGCTTGGCCTCCGCCGCCGGTGCGGCGTCCTTCGCGGCGCCATGGCTCGCGCTGACCACGGCAGCGGGCTGCTCGACCTGTAGCTCCGGCTCCGCATGATGGCGCGGCAGGAAGATATGGAACGAGGTGCCCTGCCCCGGTTCGGAATCGACGTAGATAAAACCGCCGGTCTGCTTGACGATGCCGTAAACGGTGGAAAGCCCGAGGCCGGTGCCCTTGCCCACCTCTTTCGTGGAGAAGAACGGCTCGAAAATCTTGTCGCGGATGTCGGCGGGGATGCCGGTGCCGGTGTCGGCGACCTCGATCCGGACATAGTCCGCGGCCGGCATGCCCTTGTAGGCGAGCTTGCCGGCATCGTCGCTGGTGACGTTGGCGGTGCGGATGATCAGCTTGCCACCATCAGGCATGGCATCGCGCGCGTTCACCGCGAGGTTGACGATCACCTGCTCGAACTGAGAGACGTCGACCTTGACCGGCCAGAGGTCGCGGCCGTGGACGAGATCGAGCTTGACCTTCTCGCCGATCAGCCGGCGCAGCAGCATGGTAAGATCGCTCAAAGCATCGCCGAGATCGAGCACCTGCGGCCGCAAAGTCTGCCGACGCGAGAACGCCAGCAGCTGCCGCACCAGGGTGGCGGCGCGCGTCGCGTTCTGCTTGATCTGCATGATGTCCTGGAACGACGGGTCGGTCGGTTTGTGCGCGTTCAGCAGGAAATCGTTCGCCATCATGATGGCGGAGAGCACGTTGTTGAAGTCGTGGGCGATGCCGCCGGCGAGCTGGCCGACGGTCTCCATCTTCTGCGACTGGTTGATCTGGTTCTCCAGCGCGCGCCGCTCGGTGGTCTCGAGCATGTGCACGATCGCGGCTTCCGCGTCATTCTCGGCCGAATCGACCGGCGTGACGAAGAACTGGCCCCAGCGCTCCTTGGTCCCTTCCAGCGCCACTTCGACCGGCGCGACGTCGGCCTGGCCTTCGGCGGCCTGGTTGATGGCCGCGATCAAAAGGTGCCGGTCGCGCGAACTGACCGCGCGGAAGATCGACTTAGAGGCGCTGTCGAGCCCCAAGGCTTGCCCAAGCTTGGCGTAGCGGGCGTTGGAGCGCACGACGTTGCCGGCGCGGTCGACGGTCGCGATTGCCATCGGCGTGTGGTCGAAGAAGCGCATGAAGCGCACTTCGGCGGCGCGGTCGGGATCGCTGCGCTCGTCGCGGGCACGGCTGATCACGAGCGTGCGCGACGGCCCCGGCGCGCCGTCGGCGCCGAAGGCAAGCTTGTGATAGAGCCGCACCGGCATGGTCTTGCCCGTGCGCATGCGCAGGTCGATATCGAAGACCTCGGTCTTCACCTCGCCAGGTACCGCCACGATCGAGGTCAGCAGCGAGGCGCCGTCGCCGGAGACGATGTCGGTAAGCTTCAATCCGCCCGAGCCGATCTCGGCGAGGTCGTAGTCGAGCCAGTTCGCCAGCGTCGCGTTGACATAAGCGAGCTCGCCGGCCGGATTGACCGAGAAGAAGCCGCACGGCGCGTGATCGAGATATTCGATCGCGTGCTGGAGCTCCTGGAACACGTCCTCCTGGCGCTCCCGATCGCGGGTGATGTCGGCGATCGACCACACCGCATATTTCGCCTCGCGCTTGCCGGTGCCGAGCGGGCGCACCCGCATGCGCAGCCAGCGGCCCTGGTTGCCGTCATGACCGGAGATGCGCACCTCCTCCTGCTGCCGTTTGCCTTCGCGGGCGGCTTTGAGCAGGCGGAACACGGCTTCGGAGACGTCGGGGTTGCCGATAAAGACGCGCTCGACCGGACGCACGTCCTGTGGACCGGTGGCGCCGGTCAACGTCAGATAGGCCGCGTTGGAATAGACCACATGGCCGCGCGCATCGGTGACCGCGAGCCCGTCGAACGCGTGATCGGAGATGCGGCCGATGATGGGATCGTAGAGATTGCGGTCGGCGAAGCGGATGATGCCGGCGGCGAAAGCGAACAGGTTGAACAGGCCGACCATCGCCAGCACGGCGAGGATGCCGAGAATATATGGCTGCGCCTGCGCGCGCCCAAGCGTCATCAGCCCGACGGCGACCGCGACGAGCCCGGCGGCCACCAGCAGCACGAGCGCGATGCTGCCCGAGCGCGGCGACGGCTCATGCGCCGCAACGGGCTCGCGTGACAGGTCGTGGTCGGTCTCAGCAGTCATTTCACGCTGGCGTAGCCTGTCGGCAGAGAATCAACGCGCTACGGGGCGCGCAGGGTCCTCCCTGCCTGAATCGGACCCGAAGGCGCAAGGGCAGCAGGGGCGAAAGGTACGCTGATTCCCAGATTACGGCCATTTCCGGTACTTTCCGGGCATTTTATCCCCGCCCGGCGCTGAATCCGCGCTTCAGCCGCATGACGTAGCCGATGACTTCGGCGACCGCATGGTAGTGCTCGGTCGGGATTTCCTCATCGATGTCGACGGTGGCGTAGAGCGCGCGGGCGAGCGGCACGTTCTCGACAATCGGAATGTCGTGCTCGCGCGCGATTTCCCGGATCTTGAAGGCGAGGTTGTCGACGCCCTTGGCGACGCAGACCGGCGCCGACATGCCGCGCTCGTAGGACAGCGCCACCGAATAGTGGGTCGGGTTGGTGATGATCACGGAGGCCTTGGGAACCGCCGCCATCATGCGCTTCTTGGCGCGCTGCTGCCGCAGTTGCCGGATCTTGCCCTTGATGTGCGGGTCGCCTTCGGACTGCTTGTACTCTTCTTTGATCTCCTGGAGCGACATCTTCTGCCGCTGGAACCAGCTTCGGTACTGGAAGAAATAGTCGGCGATGGCGACGATCGCGAGCGCCGCCACCACTGCCCCGAGCAGATGGATGGTCATGCTGATGGTGGCTCCGAGCATGGCAGCCGGATCGAGCTTGACCATCGCTTCCATGCGGTGCCGCTCCGGCCACAGGATCATGGCCATGACGACGCCGAGCCCGATCAGCTTGCCGAGACCTTTCAGGAAGTTCGCCGCCGCCTGCTTGCCGAAGATGCGCTTGAAGCCGGCACCGGGCGAGATTTTGCTGAATTTGGGTTTCAGCGATTCGGCGGACCACACCAGGCGATGCTGGAGCATGTTGCCGGCAATCGCCGCCAGCACCAGCATCAAGAGGGGCACGCCGATCGCGGCGAGCACGGCGAACTCGATCTGCTGCATCAGCGCGAGCAGAGCCCTGCCGTCGGTCTTGATCATCCAGGAATTGGCGAGCAGGTTGCGCATCGGCGTCAATAGCCCGCTGCCGACCGAGGCCGAGAAGGTCGAGACCACGAGCGTGCCGCCCGCCATCATGAACCAGGTGTTGATCTCCTGGCTCTTGGCGACGTCGCCACGTTCGAGTGCATCGTCGAGGCGCTTTTGCGTCGGGTCTTCTGTTTGACTCTCCGGATCGTTGTCCTCCGCCATCGATCGATCCCTATCATTTGAGCGGCATCATCTGGTGCATGACACCGATGAAGTAATCCAGATACGTACCCATCATCGCCGTGAGCACCACGGCGAGCACCAGAAAGCCCGCGAAGATCGACAGTGGCACGCCGACGAAATAGACCTGCATCTGCGGCATCAGCCGCGCCAGCACCCCGAGCCCGATGTTGAAGACGAGGCCGAACACCAGAAACGGTCCGGAGAGCTGCAAGCCGAGGCGAAAGGCGGCGGCGAAGGCCCGCGTTGCCAGCGAGGCGACATCGCCGCTCGAGACGGTCTCGCCCGGTGCGAAGATCGTGTAGCTGTCGTTCAGCGCCGCGATCACCAGATGATGGCTATCGGTGGCAAACAACAATGTCACGCCCAGCATGGTCAGGAAATTGCCGACCAGCACGCCCTGCTGTCCCTGCGTCGGATCGACCGAGGTGACGAAGCCGAGTCCCATCTGCTGCGCGATCACGGAGCCGGCGACTTGCAGGGCCGAGAGCGTCACACGGGCGGTCGCACCCAGCACGATGCCGATCGCGATCTCATGCAGCATGAGGACCAGGAGCGGCGCGAGCGAGCCCATGTCGACTTGATAGGCATTGCGATGCAGCGGCAGGATGATCAGCGTGAGCAGCAGCGCGATCGACAGCTTGATCCGCGTCGGAATGTTGGTCTCGCCCAGGCCGGGCAGCAGCATCACCATCGCACCGACCCGGGCGAAGGCGAGCATGAAGGAAGCGGCAAGCGCCGGCAGCAGCGAGATGTCGATGCGCATGACCGACGCATTGTGCCTCAGCCGCCGATGATTCGCGACGAGATCCGCAGCATGTGGGCATGGAGCGAGTCGGCCATGAACGGTAGCGCCAATAGCATCGTGGCGAAGATGGCCAGGATCTTCGGCACGTAGATCAGCGTCTGCTCCTGGATCTGCGTCAGCGCCTGGAACAGCGACACGATGACGCCGACCACGAGGCCGACCACCATCAGCGGCGACGACACGATCACGATGGTCCAGATCGCATCGCGCGCGACGTCGAGGGTTTCGGGTCCGGTCATGACACAGTTCCTTTGTTCAAGTCTCATCCTCATCATTCTGACGGGAGGGAATGTTCTCTCCCCGTCATTGCGAGCGTAGCGAAGCAATCCAGACTGCCGTCTGCGGAAAGATTCTGGATTGCTTCGCTGCGCTCGCAATGACGACGGAGGCCGAAATCAGATCGGCATCTTCATGATGTCCTCATAGGCCGCGATCACGCGATCGCGGACTGAAACCAGCGTGGACACCGCGACGTCGGTGTCGGCAACCGCCGTCACCACGTCCATCACGTTGGCTTTGCCGGCGGCCATCGCCACCGTCTGCGCGTCGGACTTGCGGCCGGACTCCATGACGCTGCCGACCGCGTCTTTCAGCAGTGAAGCGAAGGATTGTCCGGTGGGCTCGCTGCCCTTGCCGGCACCGCTGTTTTCCAGCACGCGGGCGAGATTGGCGTAAGCATTGGCGGCGATTGTCGGTGATGCCATGGCTCAGATGTCCTGTTCAGCTCTTGAGGATGTCGAGCGTGCGCTGGATCATCCGGCGCGTCGCACTGATGATATTGAGATTGGCCTCGTAGGACCGCTGCGCGTCACGCATGTCCGTCATCTCGACCACCGAGTTCACGTTGGGATATTTGACATTACCGCTCGCATCGGCGGCCGGATTATTCGGCTCGTATTTGACGCGGAAGTTGGACTGGTCCGGCTTGATCCTGCCGAGCGTGACAACCTGCGCGTCGAGCGTGCGGTCGAGCGCGGACGAAAAGGTCGGCACCTTGCGCCGGTAGGGCTCGCCGCCAGCGGTCTGCGAGGTCGAATCCGCGTTCGCGATGTTCTCCGAGATCACCCGCATGCGGCCGGCCTGCGCCCGGAGGCCGGAGGTCGCGATCGCCATCGAGCGGGCAAAGTCGCTGCTGTCATTGGCCATGATGCGTCTCTAGCTCTTCCGTTCCGGGATCATGCTCTAGCCCTTGCCGATCGCGGTCTTGAGCAGACGCAGGCTCTTGGAATAGAGCGAGGTCGCCGCCGCGTAGTCCATCTGGTTGCTGGCGGCCTTCATCATCTCCTCTTCGAGATTGACGGCGTTGCCGGCAGGGCGGGTCTCAAAACCCGCATTCTTGTTCTGGTCGAATGCGGAGGCCGCCCCTAGCGGCGTCATGTGAGAGGCGCTGGTGCGGGCAAGGGCCAGCGGCCCCATCGAGCCTGTGACGGCGCCGGTCCTGTCGAGCTTAGGCTCGACCAAGTCGCGGGGCCGGAATTTGGGGGTATCGGAGTTGGAGACGTTCTCGGACAGGACGCGCTGGCGCTCCTGGTGCCACTGCATCTTGGTCCGAAGCGCCGACAGCACCGGGAGGTCGTTAATGGACATCGTTGCGGCTCCTTCCACCCCTTGCGGACCTTGAGATCCGAAGCTAGGCAGAATTTGCCGCCTGTATGGTTAACAGCTGGTTAAAGACATCACAGGCACCGGTTCCCCGATGGACACGACAGGCGGGCAGTTCCGATTCGACCTTTCCAAAAGTGGCATTAACCCAACCATTTGGCGGCGCGTACACGGGCCAAGAAGTCGTTTTGGATCGAGCGATTCATGGGTTATTAAGAGTTGGGGACGGCAAAACTTGCCGTGGAACGTTAAGAGATCGCAGTTTGGGGCATCGTATGCCGGTGGTTGGCGCGTCTGACCACGGGCACGAGAAAAGCGCCATTTGTCGGGGACAAGTATGCAAGGCAGCCCTATCACCTTCATCGTCGCGTTCATCGTCGTTCTGGCGTTGATCGGCGTCGCTGCATGGCTGGTTCGCCGATTCGCCAGCAGCCGGCTGGGCGCCAACACCCAGCGCGGCAGGATGCCCCGACTCGCCGTGATCGATGCCGCCGCCGTCGACGGCCGGCGGCGCCTGGTGCTGGTCCGGCGCGACAATGTCGAGCATCTCCTGATGATCGGCGGCCCGACGGACATCGTTGTCGAGCCCAATATCGTTCGCGCCGGGTCCGGCCGCGACCAGTTTCCGCAGCGCTCCAGCGCTGCCGAACCGCCGCGCCTCGCCCCCATGCCCGATTCCGGCGCCTGGGCCGACGAAGCGCCGCGACCCGAACTGCTCGATCACCCCGAGCCGCAAATGCCCGAGCCGCCGCCACGGCCCGCGCGCCCGTCCTTCGCCGACGAGGTGCGCCGGCCCGCTCCCGCGCCGGCCGAGCGCCGCGGCGATCCCCTGGCCGGCTTCCCGCCCGAGCCGATCGCGCCACGGCCCGAGCGCGAACCACGGCCCGAGCCGCTGCCGCCGCGCATCGCCCGCAGCGAGCCGCCGTTGATGCCGCGTCCGCCGCGCCACAACGACCCGGGGAAGGTGCCGCCGGTGCGCGCCGAGCGTGCGGCGCCGCCGCCGCCTCCACCGATTCCACAGGCGGCTCCGCCGGCCCCTGCCCCGGCCGCCACGAGCGCCGAGCAGAATCTCGCCGAAATGGCCCAGCGGCTCGAAGCTGCGCTGCGGCGCCCGGCCGGCGAGACGGTCGCGCCTCCGGTTGCGCCGGAACCGCCGGCCGCTCCCCCACGCGCGGCACGGAGCGATCCGCCGGCGCCACCGGCCCCGCCCGCAAAGCCGGCCACGGAAAAGACCAGCTTTGAAAATCTGGAAGACGAGATGGCGTCCCTGCTCGGCCGTCCGAAGCCGTCTTCGTGAGGTTGCCGGCCCTCCCGCGTAGAGTTCTTTTTCTTTCTGTCCTAATCGGCGCGGCCTCGCTCGCGAGCCTTTCGCATGCGCAGGACATCAGCATCAATCTCGGCGGAGGTCCGGGTGGCGGCGGCGTCACCGAGCGGGCGATCCAGCTCATCGCCCTGCTCACGGTGCTGTCGATCGCGCCGTCGATCCTGATCATGATGACGTCGTTCACGCGCATCGTGGTCGTGCTGTCGCTGCTGCGCACGGCTATGGGCACGGCGACCGCCCCGCCGAACTCGGTGATCATTGCGCTGGCGATGTTCCTCACCTTCTTCGTGATGGGACCGGTCCTGCAGAAATCCTACGACGAGGGCATCCGCCCGCTCGTCGCCAACCAGATCGGCGTCGAGGACGCACTCCAGCGCGCCTCGGTGCCCTTGCGCGGCTTCATGCAGAAGAACGTGCGCGAGAAGGACCTCAAGCTATTCCTGGATCTCTCCGGCGAGGCACTGCCGGCCACGCCTGACGATCTCGCACTGCGCATCCTGGTCCCCGCCTTCATGATCTCCGAGCTGAAGCGCGCCTTCGAGATCGGCTTCCTGTTGTTTCTACCCTTCCTGATCATCGACCTCGTCGTTGCCTCAGTGCTGATGTCGATGGGCATGATGATGCTGCCACCAGCAACGATCTCGCTGCCGTTCAAGCTGATCTTCTTCGTGCTGGTCGACGGCTGGTCGCTGGTGGCGGGAAGCCTGGTGCAGAGCTACGGCGGGTGATGGGGCGTTCGGCGGCAGCTTCGCGCGACGGATCCTCTCCACTCCAGCGCTGGCCTCTCCCCGTCATTGCGAGGAGCCCTTGCGACGAAGCAATCCAGACTGCCGCTGCGAAAAGACTCTGGATTGCTTCGCTGAGCCTGTCATCGGACCGCGCTTCGCGCGGGCCCGTGGCTCGCAATGACGGAGAATGCGGCGCTCTCACAGGCCGCGCTTCGCGCGGCATCAGTCCCCTACCGCGTCATCTTGATCTGCCGCACGACCGGGATCGTGGGCAGCGAGCCGGTGTGGTCCGTCTCGTCCTTGGCCTGCGGCGCGCTAGGTGCGCGGGCGGTGGCGTCAGGGAAGCGCTGCTTCATCTCCCGTAGGAAGCCGTCGAGCGTATCGACGCTGGCGGCAAGCTTGGCGATCTCGGCGAATTCGGCGCTCGAGGCCGCGGCGGGCTTGCTGGCGATGTCGAAGGCGAGACGGTCGGCGCTCTCGCTCATCAGCGGGGCGTATTTCTCGCGGAAGCGCGACAGGCCGATCGAATCGTCGGCGAGCGCGTAGCCGACTGCGGCACGGATGATGTCGCTCTTCTCGACCGCATTGAGCGGCTTGAAGTCACGGAAGCGCTCGCCGTAATAGAGCTCGATCTGCTCGGCGGATTCGCGCCAGCGCCGCGCGGCCCAGAAGATATCGGAGCGCAGGCGCAGCACTTCGCGCCCGGAGACGTTGGAGACGATATCGAGCGCCAGATCGTGACGGCCGACGTCGCTCTGCGCCCGCCCCTCCAGGAGGAGGCGCTGCTGCCTGAGCTCGCCGGCGAGATCGCTGATGCGGCTCGCGCGCAGCGCGGTGATCGCCATGTCGGGCTTGCGGTTGGCGAGATAGATCATGGCAAGGCGCGCGGCGACCTGGGCGCGGGCGGCGCCTTCGAGGCGGTGATCGACCTGGTATTGCAGAAGCTCGGCGGCCTGGTCGAGCAGATCGACTGAGGCGAGACGATCGGCGAGACGGCGGATCAGCTCGTCGCCGCGGCGGCCGATCGGTGTGAGCTCGCGGAACTCGTAGAACATCCCGAGCGCCTCGACCGGCGGCAGATCGTCGCCCTTTGGTCCTAAGAAGATCTGCGTGAACAGGTCGGAGGCGAGATCCTGCGCCTGGCGCGAGGCTTCCGCGTTCGGCTGGAGCTTCGTCGCGGTGCGCGCCGCCGTGAGCGCGTCCCGGTAGCGCCCGTTCTCGGCATAGAGCTGCGACAGCATCTGCAGCGTCTTGACCTCGATCGCATCGCCGCGCCAGGTCATCGATAGCGTCTCGAGCTCGCGCAGCGCTTCTTCCTTGCCGATCTCGTCACGCTTCTGGCGCAGCGCGACCTCGAGCTGCTTGGCCTCGGCCGCTGCCGGTCGGTCGCTCGAGGCGACCGCGTATTTGTAGTCGTCGAGCGCATCCTTGTCGTGGCCGAGTGCCTCGGCGAGCCGGCCCCGCAGCACGGCGAAGCCGGGCGCAGCTTCGGGCGAGACGCCGACCACCTCGAGCTCGCTGCGGCGCTTGGAGGCGCCGGCATAGTCCTTCACCTCGAGCGCGGCGCGCATCGCGTCCATCGTCACGATGCGCTGGATGTCGAGCGGCAGCGAGGCGATGGCGAACTCGACGTTCTTGAATTTCTCGCGCGCGTCCGCCCATTTGCCCTGGCGCGCATAGGCGAGCGCCTTCCAGAGCTGGGAATCATGGCTGTTGCCGATCACGGGACTGGCGAGGTCCTTCAGGCCCTGCGCCGGCCGGCCGATCAGGATGTTCGCGATCGCATGCATGATCAGCGCGCCGCTCTCCTCCTTGTTGAGGGGATCGCTCAGCATCAGGTCCGTCACGGCCTTGGCCTCGTGATACATGGCCCGCGACATGTAGAACTGCGCGAGGTCGAGCCGCGGCAGCGACCGCAGCGCGGGCTCGACGGCCGAGATCGCCGTCGTCAGCTCGCTCTGGCGCGTCCAGAAATTCTCCGACTGCCCCTTGCGCCAGCCTTCAGGACTGAAGATCGGGCGCACCGCGGTCGGGGCGCGCTCGGCCGAGATGTCCACCGGCGACAGCGTCAGCCCGCCCTTCTTGCCGAGAATGACCTTGTCGGCGCCGACCTCGACCCCGACCTCGTCGGAGTTCGGCCGGATCGCGATGCCGTGCGCCGATTCCAGCAGCGAGAGATCGACCAGGTCCTGCCGCTTGATGAAACCACGCACCGGCCGCTGCGCCGTGACGACATAGAGCGTATCGCCGGCATCAGGGTCGGTGAGCTTGTGCAGCAGGCCTGGATTGGCGAAGGGGATCGCGATGTTGGCGAGCGCAGGATCGGTGATGTTGCGCGACATCATCAGCGGCAGCGGCGTCGCCTGGATCTTGTCGGCGAGCGTCAATAGCCAGTTGGTCTCCTTGCCGACCTCCTCGCTCGTCAGCGAGTAGACCAGCGGACGGGTGAGGCGGATGTGAACCGCCTGCCCCTTGTCGAGCGGCACGCAACCGACCTCGCCAATCATCGCCCCGCCCTTGCTGCGGATCGCCTCGACATCGATCGGCCTCAGTGTATCGAACACCAGCCAGACCGTATCGCCGCGGCGGAACGCCGCCGCAGGCGTTGCGACCTGAAGCGGGAACGTGACGCGCAGGCCGTCGCTGTCACGGCGCACATCGACGCCGGCAATACCGGGCTGCACAGCCGCCGGCCCCTGCGCAGGAGCAGCTTTCGGAGCTTCCTTGACGGATTCCTTGGCCGGCTCTTTCGCAGCTTCCTTTACAACCTCTTTCGGTGCTTCGGCAGGGGCGGCTTCGGCAACGTGCGGCGCCGGCTTCGAGGCTTCCATGGGCGCTGCCGGAGCGTGCGCAGCCTCAGTCGCGGGCACCGGTTTCGGCGCTTCGACCGTCGGCATCGCGGCGAGCCCTTCCGGCTTCACCTCGGGCTTGACGTCGGGCTTTGCCTCTATTCTGGCTTCACGCGCGATCGTCTCGGACGTCGGCGGCACGATGTCGCGATGAGCGTCCTTCGGCTTCTCGGCCGCCGGCTTTTCAGGCGCAGGCGCAGGTCCGTGAGATGCGGGCTTGACCTGCGCGATCGCCGCCTCGGGGGTCGCCGCCGCTCTGCCCCTGTCCGGCTGGAAGGCGATGTCGACAATATAGTTCTTCTCGTCGCGGAACGAGTGCACGTCGGAATCGCCGATCAGAGCGATCTCGACACTGGTCTGGTCGATGTCGGCCTTCTGCTTGATCGAGGCGACGTTCGGCGGCGCAGCAACGACCGCATCCGCCAGATCGAAATTGAGGTTGGCGTTGAACGCGAGCGTGAGCTTCTGCTCGTTGAGCACGGAGGACACGCCGACGCCGTCGGGCATCTCGAACACGAAGCGGACGAAGGTCGGCTGCACCGAGGCGCGGACGCGGATCTGCGGACGCTTCTTGGCCTCGGCCGCGGCGCGCTGGGCGCGCAGCGCACGTTCGGCGACGCGCGCGCGCTCGGCCAGCTCCTTGACCACCTCCATCGGCAGGCTCGGCGGCGGCCCCTTCCAACCCTCCGGCAACAGGTCGATGAAGGTGCGCTCGCCGGCATTCATGGTGTTGACGGTGACCCGGCGCGCCAGCGACAGGCGGATGGCGCCGCCATCGGGATCGCGCCGGGCGGAGTTGACGTAGTCGGGCGCGCCTTCCGGAACGCGGTCGACGGGAACGTCGACGGACCGGTCGAAACGGATCACGAGAATGGAGCCGGCCGTCGTCACCTCGGAGGGAACGTCCTCGCCGAGCTTGATCACGAGACGGGCAAAACCGCCACCGGCGGAAAAGCTCGCTTCGCCCCTGACAGGATCGGCCGCCCGGGCAGGCGCAGCGAAACCGATCAGCAGGCAGGCCGCGAGCACCGCGTTGCGGATATGACGCGACAGCCCCAGCGCCAGGGCGCGGGCTCGCGATACAAATCCAGCGGCAGCCTTTCGCGCCATTAGCGGCATTTCTTCCGGTCTGACAATCCATGCCGGCAATCGCGCCGGCCGGTGCCGTCGACTGTAGGTCTCGCCAATTAAGGACTTGTTAATGCTATATCTTGATTTGCTGTGGAGAGAGCACGCCTCGTCAAATCGAGCGTGGGCGGTCCGCCAGCTTTGGATTTGAGACGCAGGCGGTTAAGGAATTGTTCACACCTGCCCAACTGCGCTGCCGCCACCAGTCAATCGTTCGAGGGCACTCCATAGCGGGCAAAGTCCTCGCGGATTCCAGCGTCGATTCTTCTTGCCGCCGAAATATCGCTATCGCCGCCAGCTCTGTCGCCGAGCTTGAGTCTGGCAACCCCGCGGCCGTAGAGCGCGCTCGCAAGCTTGGGCATGAACCGCAGCGCCGAGTTGTAATCATCGATAGCCGCGGAGAGTTGCCCCATTTTCAGGTTTATCAGAGCTCGCGAATCGTATGTTGCGGCGTTGTTTGCTTCGAATAGAAGCGCTCTGTTGCAGTCTTCCAGCGCAGCCTGCAAAGCCCCGAGGACGGCCCGGGCCCAACAGCGTCCGCTCCACATCGCCTCGAGATTCGGATCGAGGCGAATTGCCTCGTCATAGTCCTGCGCTGCACGGTCGTACGCATTCCTCTTCAGGTAGGCCGCCGCACGGTTGGCAAAAGCAGCGGCATAGTTCGGGTTGAGCTTGAGCGCCTCCTCAAAAGCGCCAAGGGCCAGGTCGTACGCGCCCGTTCTTAGATAGGCCACGCCGAGGTTGTTGAAGGCTTTCGGATAATTCGGGTTAAGCCTGGTCGCTTCAACGAAATCCTTGATCGCGCGTTCATAGTTGTTTTTGGCGCTGTAGGCATTGCCCCTGTTGTTGTGGGCGACAGCGAAGCCGTTCGCCGTCCCATCGCCGGCATCGATAAAGGCCGTGCAACCATCGATCCGAGCTTCGGGCGACACGCGGTCTGAGCCGTTACACAGTTCAACATTCTTCAGGGAGCTGCCCTTCTTCGGCTTCTGCGCCCAGCCCGACGAACCGGACAGCACAAGGATAACAATGAGCATCACGGCCTTGATCAAACTGGCTCTTGCGGTCATTTCCACACCAGGCGTCCGACTCCGACAGCGAGCGAAGCGCTAATCCTGATCTCTCTGCCCGGCCGGCGCTGCGCGCGCATTACCGCGGCTTCGGGCCAAGCAAAGTTCTCAGCATCCCCGACAGATGTTGAGCCTGCGATTGCTGCTTCGATCAGGCTCCGGCGCCGCGGATGTCGCCGGCTTCTTCAGGAGCTTACTTTTGCCCTCTTCGATCAGGGTCGAAAACTTGACCGACCCATCATCCGAAATCTCGATATGCGGCGTCGTGCCTCGGATTCCCAGCGTGGCGACGGGAGTCTCGACCTTCATGTCGCCGGTCTTTGCGACACTGCCAGCAACGAACGTGAACGTGCCCCTGGCGAGATTGAACAGGGTTGCATTGGAATTGCCGGCCGGCTCATACACATAATGATCCAACACCATACGGGCGTTGCTCGATAGATTGAACGAGCTGCCGTCGGTGAAGTTGATTCCCACTCGGCCATCGGCCCCGGTCAGCACCACATCACCGAGATATACAGGATCACCGGTGTTGGCCCGGCCGGGCTCACTCGAGACATTCGCCTGAACGACCACTGCGCTCGCATGCTCGATGGTGACCCAGCCTGTGGCCACCACCACCTTCCCAATCGGTTTCGATGACGAGGTAGCAAGGGCGGGCTTGGCGGAATCGATTTGCCCTCGAGCCGCACTCGGCAAGAAATTGGCAAGCGCCAAAACAAGGCCGGTTGCCAAAGCGACCATCGTAGGTTTGCACATGATCCCCCCTTTCTGAGAAGATCTTGTCGGCATCGGCGGCGCATTGAAGCCGCGAACGCAGCACAACAAATATAATTGTTGTTTAATTAGTTTAATTGACTTAATTTATATCCAATATTGCGAAAGCGCCACCTATTTAAATCGTTTGTCAATGCAATCACTTTGGCGGGAGGGGCATGTCGGGAATGACAGTACGGCATCGCCGTCCCCGAGAATGCGTCTCTCTCTAGAGCGGATTTGATTATTTCGGCGGGCGAGCCTCGGCTGCCAGCGCCTGGGATATCTGTCCCTTGGCGAGGGTCGCCCTGAGAAGACCATGGCAGCACGCCGAGCCTGAATCGATCACCCAGGCGAGGTCGAACGATGTTAGTTGCATCCGGCATCGAGGTTGGTAACGGGGCCGCCGTGGCCCTGCCCGTCGAAATCATCGGCCATATTCATAAAGTGATCGGTTGCGGTACGCTTACGCGAGCGACCGGCATCGCCACACAGGCGGTAGCTGGTGCGCTTGTCTACCGGGGCGACGTGCTGGAGACCGATGCCGACGGACAGATCACAATTGGCTTCCTCGACGGTACTTTCTTCAACATCGCCTGCGGCACTCGCGTAGTGCTGAGCGAGTTCGCCTTCGACGTCGAAGGCATGTCACCTGCAGCCTTGTTCGACGTGACCCGAGGGAGCTTCAGTTTCGTACCAGGCCGGCTAGTAGAAACCGGGTCATTCCAGCTGAATACCCCCATCGCAGCCATTCGCGCCCGGAGCCACGCGGGCGGCTTCGGGATGCTGACGCTTGCGGCATTGACTTTCTCGACCGCGCAAAATGCCGAGGCCGCGGATCCAGATGTCACATTCTTGGATGACGATTCCATCACTTACAAGGACCTCGCGCACGGTGCATTTGAGCTCGTGACCAAGGAACCGATCCCGCGCCACATCATCGTCGAGGATCCGGGCGAGACGATCGTCCTCAAGAAGGTGGGATCCACCATCAGCGTCAATCAAGTCGCGAACACCGCCGCTCGCATGGACGAGTTGCGCGCCGCGCAACAGGATGTGCTCGCCAATCTCACACAAGGGCAAGGGCCGCATGGCTCGAGCACCCCTCCGTTCGTCAAATCCCAGCCGCTGCAGCCGATCAACTTCGTTCCGCCTGATACGCCGGAGCTGCAGACTTTGCCGATTGTGTTGCCCTTCGCCATTCTGGAGCCTGTGGGACGTCTACCGCCGACGCTCAGCACCGGGGCTGGGCCAGCTGAACGCGACACGGTGGTGTTTGACACATTCACTGCGACAACAGGAACTTTCAGTGCCAGTAGCACCAACGGCGGCGGCCAGCTGACTTTCGGTGTCATCGGGGCGAACGCCGCTCATACGGTCCTGGATGGGGTGACGTACGATCTGTCGAAGACAAGCCCCTACGGGATACTCTACGTCAACAGCACAAGCGGCGCCTATACGTTCGTGCCTAACGACGCTGCGATCAACGCGCTGAAGGCGCCCACGACTGACGGTTTCGTTATCACGGTCTCTGATGGATTCACCTCGGTCAATCAGACGTTCACGGTCACCATTAACGGTGTCAACGACGCTGCAGTGATCTCCGGCACCACGACCGGTTCGATCATCGAGGCTGGCGGTATCGCGAATGGAACGCCCGGCACGCCGATTGCGACCGGCACCCTTTCCGATACCGACGTCGACGATCCGCCCAATACGTTCACGGCCGTGAGCTCGCCAACGACGAGCGCCGGCGGCTATGGCACTTTCACGATGACGGCGGCCGGCGTGTGGGTCTACACCTTGGACAACGCCAACGTCGCTGTGCAAGCGCTCAATGCCGGCGAGACGCTGACCGACAGCTTTACGGTGACCACGATCGGAGGCACCGCCCAGGTAGTGACGATCACGATCCACGGAGCCAGTGACGCGGCGGTCATTTCCGGCACGACGACCGGCGCAGTGATCGAGGCTGGCGGCATCGCCAATGCAAATCCCGGCACGCCCACCGCGACCGGCACGCTCATCGACACCGATGTCGACACGACCGCAAATGCTTTCACGGCAATCGGCTCGCCAACAGCGAGCGCAGCCGGCTACGGCAACTTCACCATGACGGCAGCGGGCGTGTGGACCTACACGCTCGACAACACTAACGGCGCGGTGCAGGCGCTCAATGCCGGCCAGACACTGACCGACACGTTCACCGTGACCACGCTGGACGGATCCGCCCAAGTAGTGACGATCACCATTCACGGCAGCAACGATGCTGCCGTCATTTCCGGCAACACCGCCGGCTCGGTGACCGAGGCCGGAGGCGCTTCCAACGCGACACCCGGCACGCCGAGCGCAACAGGCACGCTCGTTGCGATCGACGTCGACAATACGTCCAATACCTTCACAGCTGTGAGTTCGCCCAAGGCAAGCACGAATGGGTATGGCACCTTTACGATAACCGCCGCCGGCGTGTGGACCTATACGCTCGACAACGCCAACGGCGCGGTGCAGGCGCTCAATGTCGGCGGCGCGCTCACCGACAGTTTCTCTGTCACAACCCTCGACGGCACGCCGCAGGTGGTGACGATCACTATTCAGGGCAGCAACGACGCGGCTATCATTTCCGGCACCACGACCGGCTCAGTGACCGAGGCAGGAACTTTCTCACCCGGCATTCCGATCGCGACCGGCACGCTCACCGATACAGACGTCGACAACGCGCCGAACACGTTCACCGCAGTCTCCTCGCCTGCTGCGAGCGACGATGGATATGGCACGTTCACCATGACGGCGGCCGGCGTATGGACTTACACCCTCGACAACAACAACAGCGTGGTTCAGGCGCTCGAGGTCGGCGACCCGTTGACCGACACTTTCACCGTAACTGCCATCGACGGTACCAGGCAGGCGGTGACCGTCGCCATCCATGGCGCCAGTGACGCAGACCCGAATGACTTTGATTATCTGGCCACCGGATCTGTCGTGATCTCCGATCCACCCAACGTGTATGGGACGCCGGGGCCCGAAACCATCGCGGGCGGCGGCGACACAGGTCAGATCATCTACGCGGGGGCCGGCAATGATACCGTCAATGGCACCGGCAAAGCGGACGTTCTCTATAGCGGCTCCGGCAATGACACGATCAAAGGTAACGACGGGGATGACGCCATCTACGGGGGCTCGGGCAACGATACAATCAACGGCAACAACGGCGGCGACACCATAACTGGTGGATTTGGTGCGGACCAACTCACCGGCAGCAATGGGAACGACCGTTTCGCTTATTTGTTCGTAGCCGATTCCAACGCAAGCCAGTTCGACACCATCACCGATTTCGCATCGGGGTCCGACAAGATCGACTTGACCGCTCTTGGCGCGCTTGGGTTCGTCATCTTGGCCTTGAGCTCAACCAGCACGGCCGTGCCGGCACATACGATCGCCTGGCTCTATGACAGCGCGGCGAATGAAACCATCGTGTACGTCAATCCAACGGACCAGACCCTGCACATCGGCGATTCCGGTCTGCTCGAAATCCATTTGCAGGGGATTGCAACCATCGACGCGTCGGACTTCCTCTTGGCGCCAGCTGCGGCACCTGTGATGGCGGCTGCCAGCGAACCGCTCGACCTCAGCGCAACCGCGCAGAGTGACGCGACGATGATAGCCACTTCCGAGGTCTCGTCCGATTCCGGGAGCGGCGACGGCACGCTATCCGCCAATGGGAGTTCCACGATCCCCTCAAGTGAGGCGACCTACAGCCTGAATTGGAGCTGGGACCAGATCGGACCGACCGAATATTCCAGCCTCTCCAGTTCAGACGACGTGCAAACGCACCTGACCGAACCGCCCCGCAATGACGCATTAGCTCCCTCAGCCAGCGGACTGTCTACGATCTTGCACCACATGGCCGCACCGACGGAGGTCACTTTTATCTTCGATCAGATCGATGTGGCCGACACGGAGACTATCATTGGCAAGAATGGCGAGCTCGCCGGAAGTGCCCACATGCCTGATGTTGCTCTTGCAGCACTGGACATGGCCCACAACCCCGCTGAACAGCACGCCGGGCTTGCGCTGGGGAGCGTTGCCGGGAATCATGGCGCCGCGAGGTCGGAAAACGCTGACAATGCCGCTCTTGCTCACGGCCACACCGGCCATGACGGCGCAGACACGACGCCCAACCCGAGCCTGCTGAAATCGGCTGGCGGCGTCAATCATTCGCCCTCAAGTAAAGCGGCCGACGAGGAGCATGATCCGCACCATGCACCGTCTGGGTCAGCGCCTGCCGATCCCCAGCAGCTCGGCGAATCATTCGAATTCAAGGATGACACTTCACACGGCCGGCGGTCACTGCCCAACGCAGAGCTCGATGATCTTTCTAACCCGGCCGATCATCACGACCACGCTGGAGGGGCCCACGGATCCGAGCTGGTGGCTATGCCTGAACTGTCCCCGCCAAATATTGATCCAACTGACCGGGCAGGTACAGCTCACGGCCACGTGCTGCACGATCTGATCGTGTGACGCCCAACTGCGTCTTCAGTGCTGTTTCCGGTGCCATCCGGCGCGGAGGAGTTCTGTTGATCGAGAGAAGATTCATCATCGTTGCCGTCGACTCCTTCGGGCGGCGCTGCATGCTGATGGCTTAGCGCCGATATCCAGGCGGACGTCATCGCCGCTATGAGGACCCGGTTGACGGCCTCAATTACGCGTTCTGCTGCGGACGAGTAGTTCATGGCCTCCTCCTCCCGCGCTGCTGATTGCGAATGGCCCAAGCCTACGACGATCCCTCGAGTGCCACTGTCCGCTGCTTCACACCCGCGCGCGTCAACTCACCGCAGTCTCAGAAGATGCCGCGTGCGGCAGCTGCACCCGCGACGGGAGGTTGATGTGCTGCATTGATGAGTTGCTGAGCGCGCGCACTCACAACCTTGGAGGCGTTGCGCTTCGCACGCGACTCTGAATCAGATGTGATCTCGGCGATGCGAATCGATTGGTTAGCTTTGGGGGTAATCAATGAGCGGAGAAGCCGGTTGCATTGTGTGTAGCAGGGCAAGAGCGGTCGTAGCGATCGTTCCGATTGCCAGAGGATATGCCCTGAAAGTATATGAATGCTCCTGTTGTCATAGCACGCTGCAGCTCGTGACTCGCGTCACGAAGGCCGCGCTGATCAAGCAGCAGCTCAATACTCTTCCTCGCGTTGAGAAGCAGTTGCGCCCGCCTGTTCGCAGGGTGCAACAGGCGCTTGCAAACTAACCAAGCAAGGGCGTCTCGCTGGGCTGCAGTCGGACAACCGCGCGAACGCAGGTTGCCAAAGCACGCTTCGCCTCGCGCCCTCAATTCGGCTTTTGCGTCGGCTTGCCGTCGATCTTGGGCAGATCGCCGGCCGAGGCGGACTGATCTCCGCCGCCATTGGCCCGCCGGGCCATCTCGACGGTGAGCCGCTCGGCCGCCTCGGGCGACATCAGTCCGAGGATGTCCGACATCTTGCGCGGCGCGATGGCCGAGGCGATCTCGATCAGCACGCCCATCTCGAGCCGGTCGAACACCCGCGCGGCATCCTTCGGCTTCATGCCCTCATACATGGTGACGAGGCCCTTCATGCGCTGGGCTTCGGCCGCCTTCTGCTCGGCCTGGGTTGCGGAGATGCGGGTCTCCACCGCCTTCATCTCCTCGACCTTGTTCTCGATGCGCTTCTCGGCCGACTTCAGCAGGCTCTCGCGAATGTCGATCTCGCGCTGGCGGGCCTCGATCTCCTGGCGGCGCGCCTGCAATCGCTCGAGGATCGCGCGCTCGGCGGCCGAGACCTGCGGCTGGGCCTCGTCCATCTTGATCACGGTGCCTTCGGGCTTGCTTTCGGGAGCAGCCGGCTTCGGCGCCTCCTTGGGCGCGCCATGAGTCGATCCGGTGATGTCAGGATCCTCGCGACCGGTTGGGAAGTTCAGATTCTCCTGCGCCCAGGATTTCTTGGCTTGGTTCGGATTGTAGTCGAACACATAGCCGCCATTGATCGCGAGGCCCGCGACCTTCAGCGTGGCGAGACCTGCGACGGCCACCAGAACGACGGGGATGACGCGGATGTTACGAAAGGACTTCATACCCCTGACTTCATGCGGCAAGGCCGTTGGATCGCCGGCGCTCGGAGAAAGCTTCAGCCGCCGCCGCGACCGCCTTCGCCGTCGTAGGCTTGGCCGCGGGGACGGCAACCGTTTCCGGATTGGTGACGGGACGCGCGGCGGTCGCGATCTTGGACAGGCGCCGCACCACGTTGTCGGCCTCGCCGAGCTGCTTGTGGAGCTGGTCAGACATTTGCGTCGCTGCCGCGAGCTGGCTGCCGAGGTTCTCGTTAACGTCGCGCACGGCGAGCTTCAGTCCGCCGATCGCGCGCTCGGCGATTTCAGTCGCGGTGATCAGCTCGCCGATTACCGCCTTCAGCGAATGCTCGTCCGCCTTCAGCCGCGTCAGCCGCTTGTTGAGCATGACACAATAGACGATCGTCAGCATCAGCAGGATAGCCACCAGCGACTCGATCGCCATTCCCAGGGAGTGGTTCATGGGGCCTCTATCATCTTGTTCTGCTCGTCAACCTTCTCGAACATCGCAAGTGTCGTACTTGGCTTGCGCAGGGGTTTCGTCACCCGGATCGCGACCCGGTCGCCGACCCGGCCCATCCGTCCTTCGGTCAGGGTGACGCTGCCGCAGCGCACCGACACGTTGGCATCCGCGCGCATCTCGAGCGGCAGCGTGTCGCCGACCTTGAGCCGCATCAGCTGCTTGAGCGGAATGTCGGCCTCGTAGAGCACGGCGTCGACGGCGATCTCGGCCTGCACGATCTCGGTTGCGAAATGCCCCTCCCAGACCGGGTCGCGGCCGAACTTTTCGCCCATGAACATCTGGAGCAGGACGCCCCGGATCGGTTCAATGGTCGCGTAAGGCAGCAACAGCTCGATGTTGCCGCCGCGGTCTTCCATGTCGATGCGCAGGCGCACCAGGATCGCGGCGTTGGCGGGACGGCTGATCGCGGCGAATCGCGGATTGGTCTCGAGCCGGTCGATCGTGAAGGTCACTGGGGAGAGCGGCCGGAACGCCTGCTCGGCATCGGCCAGCACCACCTCGACCAGCCGCTTGACCAGCTCGGTCTCGATCGTGGTATAGGGCCGCCCCTCGATGCGGAGCTGGCTGGTGCCGCGGCGGCCGCCGAGCAGCACGTCGATCATCGAGTAGATCAGGTTGGAATCGACCGTCGCCATGCCGAAGTTTTCCCACTCCTCGGCCTTGAACACCGAGAGCACGGCCGGCAGCGGGATCGAGTTCATGTAGTCGCCGAAGCGCACCGAGGTGATGCGATCGAGCGAGACTTCGACGTTGTCGGAGGTGAAATTGCGCAAGCTCGTCGTCAACAGCCGCACCAAACGGTCGAAGACGATTTCGAGCATCGGCAGACGCTCGTAGGAGACCATCGCCGAATCGATGATCGCACGAATGCCGGAGTGGTCGTCGAGCGTGACATCGCCGACGGTGAAGCCGAGGAGATTGTCGATCTCCTCCTGCGACAGCACCCGCTCGCCGGAATTCTTGCCGCTGCCGAGATCGCGGCTGCCGTCCTCGACCATCGCCGCCCATTGCAGGGCCATGGTCTCGGAAAGTTCGTTCTCGGCGGCAGCCTTGGCGGCCTCCGCCGGATCCTCCGAATCGAGCGAGGCCTCCCATTGGGCGGCAATCGCATCCTGGTCCATCTGCTCGGTGCCGGCCATGGCGCTAGCTCATTCCCCTCACTGCACCACGACTTCCTTGAACAGCACCGCGCTGACCTGGATCGGGGCGACCGCCGCGTTGACGCGCTTGGTCAGTTCCTCCTTGAGGCGGAAGATGCCGGCGGAGCCGTTGAGGTCGGAGGGGCGAAGTTCGCGCACATAGGTCTGGAAGATGTCGGTGACGCGCGGCATCGTCGGCTTGATCGCCTCGATCTGCTTTTCTTCCTTCAGCTCCAGCACGATCTTCAACCGCAGATATTGCACGCGCTCGCCGGGCGCGCCGGCGAGGTTGACCATCATGTCGGGAACGTCGACGAAAGCCGGCGGCTTCGGCGGCGGCGCCGCCTCGGCATGGTGCTCGTCGTCGCCATGACGGAAGAAGAAGAACCACGTCGCAGCACCGCCGCCGAGGACGGCGAGCAGGCCGACGGCCATGATGATAAGCTTGAGCTTGTTCTTCGGCGGAGCGGCTTCCGCGCCGTCAGCGGCTGCGCCGCCTTCCGCTTCATTCTCTGCCATGATCGCCGCGCCCGGATCTCTCAAAGGGGTCGAAAGAGCGAAGCCTCAGACAGTGACGCGATACAAATGCCCCAGCGCGATGCGCTCCTCTTCATGGCAAACGCTACGGTAATAATGGTTAACGGAACCTTTCGATTGGGCCTCCGCTAGGAAAAATCTGCCGGGCAAACATGGCTAACAGAACCTTTCTGCCGCCCTCCCGCACCCCTCAAATTTCATCAAGTGCTTTAAATTACACGACTTTTAGAGTTGGCACGGCTTTCGCTGAGAAAGGGCCGAGACCCGACGGTTTGGGAGAACCAGACGGTCTCGTTCACGGGGTCCGCCAAGGCGCTTGGGAGAGCGAGGTGGCAGATCTCACTCAGGGGAGAATTCCGATGCAGAACGCGCTTCTGATCGGCTTGTCACGGCAGATGACGTTGGAACGGCAGATGGATGTCATCGCCAACAATGTCGCCAATGCCAATACCAACGGCTTCAAGGCCGACCATTCGCTGTTCGAGGAGTACCTCAACTCGAACGCGCGTGAGGACAATTTCCTCGGCTCCGACCGCCGGGTCTCCTATGTGCAGGACCGCGGCACCTTTCGCGACGTCGGCCAGGGGCCGATGGAGCCGACCAACAACCCGCTCGACATTGCGATCGACGGCAACGCCTATTTCGCGGTGCAGGCCAATGGCGGCGAGCGTTACACCCGCGACGGCAAGTTCTCGCTCAACAGCACCGGCCAGCTCGTCACCTCCGACGGCAACCTCGTGCTGAGCACCGCCGGCCCGATCACCTTCCAGCCGACCGACCACGACATCAACGTTGCACCCGACGGCACCGTCACCGTGCTCGAGGGCACGGCGAAGACCGACTCCATCCGCGGCAAGATCCGCATGGCCTCGTTCGACGATCCGGCCAAGCTGACCAAGCTCGGCGCCAACCTCTATGACATCGGCTCCGCCGTCCAGCAGGCCGACACCAAATCCAGCGTGCGCCAGGGCTACGTCGAGAAGTCGAACGTCAATGCGGTCGGCGAGATGAGCCGCATGGTCGAAGTCATGCGCAGCTACACCGCCATCGCCAGCCTGCTCCAGCAGCAGAGCGACCTCCACAAATCGGCGATCGAAAAGCTCGCCGACGTTCCGGCCTGATTGAAGGAGAACTGACATGCAGGCGCTTCACACCGCAGCGACCGGAATGGCGGCACAGGAACTCAACGTTCAGGTGATCTCCAACAACATCGCGAACCTCCGCACCACCGGCTTCAAGAAGCAGACCGCGGCGTTTCAGGACCTGATCTACGAGCACGTCCGCCGCGTCGGCGCGCAGTCATCCGACCAGGGCACCATCCTGCCGGTGGGCGTCGACATCGGCGGCGGCGTCAAGACCGTCGGCACGCCGCGCAGCATGACGCAAGGCACGCTGTCGCAGACCGGTAACGATCTCGACCTCGCGGTCTCGGGCGACGGCTTCTTCAAGATCCTGATGCCCGACGGCACCTACCAGTACACCCGCGACGGCACCTTCCAGATGGACAATCAGGGCCGCATTGTCACCGCACAGGGCAACCCGGTGCAGCCGACGATCACGATCCCGAACAACGCCTCGGGCCTGACCGTCAACGTCCAGGGCCAGGTCTCGGTGACCCTGCCGGGCTCGTCGACCTCGACCATCCTCGGCCAGATCGGCCTAACTCGCTTTATCAATAAGGCCGGCCTCCAGCCCGTCGGCAGCAATCAGTTCACCGAGACACCCTCCTCCGGCCCGCCGCAGGACGGCACCGCGACGGCCGAAGGTTACGGCAATATCACGCAAGGCAGCCTCGAGCAGGCCAATGTCGACGTCGTCTCGGAAATGAGCGACCTGATCGCGGCCCAGCGCGCCTACGAAATGAACGCCAAGGTGATCAGCGCCGCCGACCAGATGATGCAATCGACGACGGCGCTGTTCCGCTGAGGTGATGACCATGATCCGGACCACCCTCGCCACGATCTTCGCTCTGCTCGCGCTGGCACTGCCGGCAGCGGCGGCCGACGATTTCATCGCAGCGCCGACGCTGCGCGCGAGCGTCACCGTGACCTCGGACGTGGTGCGGGTCGGCGATCTCATCGACAACGCAGGATCTGCCGCGCTGATCCCCGTCTACCGCTCGCCCGATCTCGGCACCACCGGCGCACTGCCGGTCGCGCAGGTGTTGTCGGTGCTCCGCGCAAAACAGGTGATCGGCATCATGACCGGCGACATCAAAGAGGTCCAGGTCACCCGGCTCGCCCGCACGCTCGCCAGCAAGGACCTCGAAACCGCAGTCGCCTCCGCGCTCGAGCGCCGCTTCGGCCTCGGGGAAGCCGCCAACATCACCGTCACGTTCGACCGCGGCATCTCCGACATGCGGTTGGATGCCTCCAACACCGGCGCGCTCCAGCCGGTTGCAACCCGCTATGACGCCCGCAGCGGCCGTTTCGACGTCGCCTTCGAGATCAACAACGACAACAATCCGACGCCGACCAAGCTGCGCTTCACCGGCACCGCGATCGAGACGGTGGAAGTGGCCGTGCTGACGCGCGACATCGACCGCACCGAGCTCCTGAAATCTTCGGACGTCGCGCTGGAGCGCCGGCCGAAGGCCGAGGTCACCGGCGAGCCCGCCTCGCGCGATCGCACCGTCGGGATGCAGCTGCGCCGGCCGATGCGCGCCGGCATGCCGATCCGCGTCGCCGACATCGTCAAGCCCGACTTCGTGGTGCGCGATCAGACCGTGACCATCATCTACCAGGTGCCCGGCCTCCACCTCACCACGCGCGGCAAGGCGATCGAGAGCGGCGCCGAGGGGGACACCGTCAGCGTGCTCAATTTGCAATCCAAGCGTACGCTGACCGGAACCGTCACCGGCCGCGGCCAGGTCACCGTCCAGGGCGCCAGCCAGTCCGCACCGATGACGCCCGCGATCGAGCAGACCTCGTCGATCAAGCGTGACGACGTGCCGGCGGCCGCAGCCCTCGCCCAAAGTCTGGTCCAAGCCCCTGTGTCTCCGGCCCAGATCGCACAAGCCCAGATCGCGCAAGTTCGCGTCTCGCAAGCTCCAGCCAAGTCAGAGTAAGTTCATGTCTCCGTTCAGTTCGGCTTTCCACCTTCGTCGCATCGCGATCTCTGCCCTGCTGCTGGCGACTTGCGCCCTCGCAACCGGCTGCTCCTCGATCGACCGCCTGTCGCAGATCGGCGAGCAACCGAAATTGTCGGCGATCGACAATCCGACGACGCAGCCCGGCTACAAGCCGGTGCAGATGCCGATGCCGAAGCCGGAAGTCGCCTCCTACAATCCAAACTCGCTGTGGCGCAACGGCAGCCGCGCTTTCTTCAAGGACCAGCGCGCCCGCCAGGTCGGCGACCTCCTGACGGTGACCGTGAACATCACCGACAAGGCCAACCTCTCCAACGAGACCCAGCGCAGCCGCACCAGCAAAGAAGACTCTGGAATTACGGACTTCATCGGCAGCCAGACAGTCACGCAGCCGCTCAAGGTTCTCCCCGGACGTCTTCTCACCACTGACTCGACATCCTCGGCCGACGGCAAGGGCTCGGTCAACCGCCAGGAAGCGTTGCAGACCAACGTCGCCGCGGTGGTCACGCAAGTGCTGCCGAACGGCAACCTCGTGGTCGAGGGCAAGCAGGAAATCCGCGTCAACTACGAGATCCGCGAGCTCGTGGTCGCCGGCATCGTTCGCCCCGAAGACATCCAGAGCGACAACACCATCGATTCCAGCAAGATCGCACAGGCCCGCATCGCCTATGGCGGCCGCGGCCAGATCATGGACGTGCAACAGCCGCGCTATGGCCAGCAGGTCATGGACGTGCTGCTGCCCTTCTAAGCTTCTTTAAGAGCTCCCACATCGTGTTCGCGAACCTAGGCGCGAACGACGATGTACGACGCGGCCTCCGGTAGCTCCCCTGCCGGAGGCCGCATGTATTTTGGAGGTGGATGCTAGCGGGCTGTGAGTCAGGTCGCGCCATAGAAACGACGTCGCTGCCTCAAACACCGTCGCAATGACGAGCTTGCCGGGCGCTATCTACTCTCCCCCCCTGTCATCGTCCGCGAAGGCGGACGAACGATCCAGTACTCCAAGGCGCCCGTTGCTAAATCGATGCGGAGCGGCTTACTGGATTCGCCGCCTTCGCGCGGAATGACAGCATAGAATGCCGTAGCCCCCTCACGTAAACTCCGCCTCCACCGTCCCCAATCCGTCCAGCTCCATGCGCACCTTGTCGCCGGCCTTCAGCCAGAGCGTCTTCACCAGGCTGCCGGTGAGCACGAGCTGTCCCGCATGCAGGCTCTTGCCTTCGGCGGCGAGATGGTTGGCGAGCCAGGCGAGTGCGTTGTGGGGATGACCGAGCACGTCGGCGCCGGTGCCTTGGCTCACCTCCTCGCCGTTGACGATGGCCCCCCCCTTCACCGCGTTCAGATCCGGCACCGACGAGCGCGGAACCAGGGGCCCCAGCACGCAGCCCGCGGCGAAGAAATCGTCGGCGATCAGCGTCGGCGCCCCCATCGTCTCCCACTTCACGTAGCGATCGTCGACGATCTCGATCGCGGGATGGTAGGCGTCGACGGCCTCGCCGACCCATTCGGCCGTGAACGGCGCCTCGCCGGCGGCAAGGTCGCGCTTCAGCCGCACCGCGATCTCGCATTCGACGCCGACGCGGACATAGTTGGACGCGGCGAGCTTGGCGCCGCTGTCATGGACGCCGTTCTGGAACACGCCGCCGCCGCAAGGGTGCGGGATACCGATGTAATCCTGCATCACCTGGCTGGTGCAACCGATTTTGTAGCCGACGAGCGGCCCGACATGAGGCAGCAGGAGATCGTGCAGCGCGCGCTGGACCTGATAACCCTCGGCTTCGTCCGTGGGGGGGCGCTTCAGCGCCGCGAGCGGCGCATGGTTGCGGCGCGCCTGCGCGATCGCCTTTGCGGCTTCGAGAATCCTGTCCATCGGCGCCGCCTCCCACGCTACGCAACATTGCGGCTCAGTTCAGCATTCCCGTCCGCGCCTGACAAGCGCTGCTCGGCGCTGGGCCGAGCCGATTACGGGGGCTCCCGCCGCTTAAGAAAATATTGAGTTGGTTCGGGCCTTATGGAGCCGCGCGCCAGGCCCACTCGCCCCACGCAGCACCGAGGCTCGGATTGCAGCGATGCGTGAAGCCGCTGCGGCGGCGCATCAAGTTGCTGGTCGATCTCGTTGATGCGACTCGCAAAACCCTCCCCGCAGCTGAAGTGAATGTTGTTTCTCATGTGAACTCATGTGAGCTTGCAGGAATCGACGCTACCTCATCGATTCATATTTCGCGATCATGAGACGGGCGCCTTGTCGTGGTGCCTGAACCAGCACCACGACAGGCCAAGCGAAGCTGCTCGCCTCAGGCGTAGCCGAGCGCGATCCGGATCGCAATTTCGACCGGCGAGTAGTCATGGTCTACACGGTCCAGCCGATAGGGCTCGGCCGGAGGAAGGTCGGGCTGTGCCATGAAGCGTGGTGTCCGTCCGCGGTGCTTTTGCGCAGCGTGCACCAGGAAAGGATGGCACAGATAGACCGTGCCCGCCTCGCCCGTCGCAAGGGCGATCTCGCAATCGGCCCCCATGTCATCCAGCACCATCCGCGCACGACCCGCCTCTCCCGCCGGCGCGAGATAGCGCGCCATCGGCATGTGCGAGCCGCTCCTGATCCGCGTCGGCGCGTCGTGCTCGCCAACATCGGAGAACAGGAACAACATCAGCAGCGCGCGGCCGCGCGAGACAATATTGGCTCGCCACGCCGAATAGTCGTGCCGCTCGTTGGGGTCGCAGTCCTCGCCGGGAAAGCTGAGGTCGATGTGCCAGCCAGCATCGCCGGGATCGTCCGGATGTGGGAAGCGCACCGCAAAGGTGCCGCCGATATCCTTGCGCGCCCGCCAACGGCCGGCGCCGACCAGCTGGTCGAACGCGCGATGCAGCACCGGCATGTTGGCGATCTCTCGAAATGGCGGACCGCCATAGCCGGACAGCCGGATCACAGGGCGCGTCCAGGTCGACGGATCGTGTTCGCTGCACGGTAGATCGCGCCACAGGATGGCTCGTGCTTGCTCGGCGAGTGCGCGGGGAAAGGCGTTGTCGATCCGGACAAAGCCCTGTTCAATGAATTCCTGGATTTGCGCAGGCTCAAGGGCAAGCGCGTCATCTCGATCGCTCATGATTATTGTCTCTCAAGCTATCGCCAGCCATCCTTGGGCCCGCGTCATGCGGAGCCTGGCCGGCTCATTTCGGTTCACTGGAGTCAGGCCAGGCGGCAGCCTGCGCGGTCGATCAGCGCTTCCGGCTGGAAGCGGGATCAGCCCAAGCGATATTGAGAGTGCGAATCATCATAGCGGCGCGATCTACGCGCCAAACCAGCGGCGTTCAAGCGACGCCCTGCCTCCAAAAACAAAGAGCCGCAACTCTGCGGCTCGGGCTCTATTCGTCGCGATAGACCTTCTCGCGCTTCTCGTGGCGCTCCTGCGCCTCCACCGAGAGCGTCGCGATGGGCCGGGCCTCGAGCCGCTTCAACGAGATCGGCTCGCCGGTTTCCTCGCAATAGCCGTAGGTGTTGTCCTCGATGCGCTGAAGCGCGGCGTCGATCTTCGCGATCAACTTGCGCTGGCGGTCGCGGGCGCGAAGTTCGATGGCACGGTCGGTTTCAGACGAAGCCCGATCGGCGAGATCGGGGTGGTTCACGTTCTCCTCCTGCAGGGCTTGCAGGGTGAGCTTGGACTCTTTGAGGATCTCATCCTTCCAGGCGAGGAGCTTCAGACGAAAGTACTCCTTCTGCCGGTCGTTCATGAAAGGCTCTTTGTCGGTCGGACGGTAGTTTTTCAACTTTTCCAAAGGGCGGCCTATCTGTCTAAGCAACGACTCGCAAACGGAACGGGGTCCGTCGAGCGGGGCGTTATATAGCGGCCTCCTGTGA
The DNA here is from genome assembly GCF_023073835.1 of Bradyrhizobium sp. 153. Taxonomy (NCBI): domain Bacteria; kingdom Pseudomonadati; phylum Pseudomonadota; class Alphaproteobacteria; order Hyphomicrobiales; family Nitrobacteraceae; genus Bradyrhizobium; species Bradyrhizobium sp. 153. The sequence continues at coordinate 33,513 of NZ_JADPKH010000023.1, forward strand.
CAGACAATATTTCCCTGCCGCCTCGGTCGCCGCCCCCAAGCCCTTGCACAGGAAGGTTTATCCGCAAAGGCCCGGGGGCGGCTGACAGCTCAGTAGCCGACCGTGAAACGCTGCCTCGGATGGGCCGGCCGCTCGATCTCGTCGGCGAGCGCAATGGCGTAGTCGGCGAAGGTGATCCAGCTCTTTCCGTTCGCATCTGCGAGAAGCTGGTCGCTCCCGAGCCGGAACTTGCCCGTCCGCTCGCCCTCGACGAACAGCGCCGACGGCGAGATGAAGGTCCAGTTCAGGTCCTTTTCCTGCCGCAACAGGTCCAGGAAGGCCCCGCCCTTTTCCGCCTCCGCCTTGTACTGGGCGGGAAAGTTGGGAGTCGTCACCAGTTTCACGCCCGGCGCCACTTCCAGGCTGCCGGCGCCACCGACAACGAGGTAGCGGCCAACCTTGGAGTCCTTCGCAGCGCCGATCAGCCGGAGCGGGTCGCTGGCCAGGAAGTGCACGGAACTCACGGCGACGTCGTGCCCATCCCACAGCTTGGCAAGGCCGGCCTGATCGCGCACGTCGCCCCTGGTGGGCGTGACGTTCGGCAGGTCGGCGATCTTTTCGGGGTTGCGAGCAATGGCGGTGACGCTATGGCCGCGACGAGACAATTCTCTGGTGATTTCCGACCCGGCCCGGCCCGAGGCGCCGGCAACTGCGATTTTCATGGAAGGCTCCTTTGCTTCTTTAGTACCTAGTAGTAACTTGATATCGCAAAGAATGCTGGTGTTAAGAGAGCACTTCGTGCTTACCTGATAACGCTGGAGTAACCGGCGAGCATATTCGCAAAGCACTAGGATGGAATCCGAGGACTCGACGATGAAGCCAGACGTCTATGCAGCGAACTGTCCGACGCGCCAGATCCTCGATCGCGTCGGCGACAAATGGGCGGTGCTGATCCTCTTGCTGCTGCGCGAGCAGCCGATGCGTTTCAATCAGTTGCGCCGCACGATCGAAGGCATTTCACAGAAGATGCTGAGTCAGGTTCTCAAATCGCTCGAACGCGACGGCCTGATCAGGCGCCGCGCCATCGCGACGGTGCCTGTCACGGTGGAATATTCGATCACGCAGCTCGGGCTGACGCTGGCGGCGGCGGTCGATCCCCTGCGCGATTGGGCCGAGCAGAATTTGAAGGACGTGCTCGCTGCCCAGCGCCGCTACGACGCACAACAGAAGGAGGAAGCGGCGTAGGCGCTCTCGCAGGAGCGCGCTCTGCACCCCAACCTCCGCTGTCATGCCCCGGCTTGCCGCCTTCGCTAAGCTCCGGCGGGCCGAGTACTCTTGTGGCCCCGGCGTAGCGTTGGCGGAGACGGGACCGGGCCATCCAGTCCGCCGCGGCTTCTTGAATCAACAACGTCTGTCTCTGGAATACTGGATCGCCCGCCTACGCGGGCGATGACAGCCTGCCTGTCTTACGCCCGGCCGGCCTTCGCCAGTTCGACCTCCACGCGCAGCTCGATCTCCGAGAGCACGGAATCAAGTCCGGGATCGCCCGACGACGACTTCAGGTTCGCCGCCGCGTCGCGCAGCCGCATCACGGTCGAGGCGTCGAGATTGCCGGAGAGGAGCCCCATCTTGAGATCGTCAAGCACGTCGAGCGCAGTCTTGCCGCGGGCGACCGAGCGCTTGCGGCGCGCGACCGGATCTTCTTCGACGCCTTGCAGTGCGAGCAACGCATCGATGTTCCCGGCGGCTTTCGGCGCGGCAGCGCTCCGCGTCTCCTGCGCCGACGAGGTGTCGGGCAGGACAAAGGTGCCGGAACCCGTCCGCCGGGCCTGGCTGGCCGTCGTTCCAAGCGTGGTGCCGTTCGGTCCGTAGATGCGCATCGCAGCAATCCGGGTGGTCGATGCCTCACCTTCGCCGTTTTATGGTTAACGGCGCGTAAACGGCTCGGCAAAATCTGCCGACAGGCGGCAGTTTCGCTCCTCAGGGCGAACGCCGGCTGACACCGGTCGGAACAGATTTACTCAACCTATTCAGCCATCTACCCTGCTGCCCTCGCTTGGCACGGCGCTCGCAAGGAAAGCGCCGGACCAGCTCGTCATGGGAGTGTCGCAGACGGTCCTTTGATTTGAGGAGCCCTTTTTGGGGGGGACCTTTGGGGAGCAGAGGATGCCAGGCGTTCGTTGGGTGAGGATTGTTGGGGTGGCCTGTGCCGCGCTGTCGGCGCTGGCGCTCTCGGTCACGCCTGCAAGCGCGACATCGCGCATCAAGGACCTCGCCAATATCGAGGGCGTGCGGCAGAACCAGCTCATCGGCTACGGCCTCGTCGTCGGCCTCAACGGCACCGGCGACACGCTCAATAACATCCCCTTCACCAAGCAATCGCTGCAGGCGATGCTCGAGCGCATGGGCGTCAACATCCGCGGCGCCACCATCCGCACCGGCAACGTCGCCGCTGTGATGGTGACGGGCAATTTGCCGGCGTTCGCCACCCAGGGCACGCGCATGGACGTCACTGTCTCCGCGCTCGGCGACGCCAAGAACCTCCAGGGCGGCACCCTGCTCGTCACCCCCCTGCTCGGCGCCGACGGCAACGTCTATGCGGTCGCGCAGGGCTCGCTCGCGATCTCCGGCTTCCAGGCCGAGGGCGAAGCGGCGAAAATCGTGCGCGGCGTGCCGACCGTCGGGCGCATTGCCAACGGCGCCATCATCGAGCGCGAGATCGAGTTCGCGCTCAATCGCCTGCCGAACGTCCGCTTGGCGCTGCGCAACGCCGACTTCACCACCGCCAAACGCATCGCGGCCGCCGTCAACGACTATCTCGGCGTCAAGACCGCCGAGCCGATCGACCCCTCGACGGTGCAGCTGTCGATACCACCGGAGTTCAAGGGCAACGTCGTCGCCTTTCTCACCGAGATCGAGCAGCTCCAGGTCGATCCCGATCTCGCCGCCAAGATCGTCATCGACGAGCGCAGCGGGATCATCGTGATGGGCCGCGACGTCCGCGTCGCCACGGTTGCGGTGGCGCAGGGCAACCTCACCGTGACGATCTCCGAGAGTCCCCAGGTGAGCCAACCCAACCCGTTGTCGCGCGGGCGGACCGTGGTTGCGCCGCGCAGCAGCGTCACCGTCACCGAGGACGGGAAGAAACTGGCCGTCGTCAAGGACGGCGTATCGCTCCAGCAACTCGTCGACGGCCTCAATGGCCTCGGCATCGGTCCCCGCGACATGATCAGCATCCTCCAGGCGATCAAGGCCGCCGGCGCGATCGAAGCCGACATCGAGGTGATGTGATGCAGACCGGCGCAATCAACACCCCGCGCGTCGCCAACGCTTCGGCCTTCTCGGTCGAGAGCCGCAACGGCCGGCCGGATTTCGAGCTCGCGAGTGCCTTGCAAAAGGTCTCGCCGCAACAGCAGGCCAAGGCGCAGAAGACCGCCACCGATTTCGAGGCGATGTTCCTCAACAGCATGTTCTCGCAAATGACCTCCGGCCTGAAGGGCGAAGGCCCATTCGGCGACACGCCTGGAACCGGGGTGTGGCGCTCGATGCTGACGGAGCAATATTCGAAGAACTTCGCCAGTGCCGGCGGCGTCGGTGTTGCCACCGAAGTCTACCGCACCCTGATCATGCAGCAGGCGAAAACGATCCGCACGGCATAAGGTCAACCGAGATGAACCATTCCCACGCCTCACGTCAGCCGATGCAAGCGCAGCGCCCAAACCCTGTGCATGGCAGCGCCGAGGCACGTAAGATCGGCGAGAACCTGATGGATGCTATGAGCGCCCTGCTCGGACTGATCGAGCGCGAGACCGAGCTCGTCCGCGCCGGCAACGTCCGCGAGGCGATGACGCTCGAGGGCAAGAAGCAAGAGTTGTCGCGCAACTATGTTGGCGCCGTCAGCCAGCTGAAAGCGAACCAGGCCCAGCTCGCCAAATCCGCGCCCGAGTTGCTCTCGACGTTGCATCGCCACCACGATGCGTTCCGCGCCATGCTTCAGGTCAACCTCACCGTGCTCGCCACCGCACACGCGGTGTCCGAGAGCGTTGTGCGCGGCGTCAATGCCGAGATCCAGAAGCGCAACGTGCCGAACACCTATACGGCTGCGGGTCGTCGCGCGGCCCCTGGCCCGCGCCACATCACGCCGCTCGCGGTCAGCCGCTCGCTCTGAGCGCCCGCAAGAACAAGAGACAATTTTACGAAAAACCGCGCGGCGATGTCGTCGCGCGGTTAGGCACGTTTGCTTACCCGGTCTTCAGTCCTGGTGTTCCATGCTTGCGCAATGAGAGGGGTTGGGATTTGACTCAATACTAGGCAACCAGGAGGCTGCCAATGAGTACAGATTTCAGCATCCGGCCGGTGGGGATCCCGGCCCCCGTGCAGATCGTACCGACGTCCAACGCGGCGGCGAACGAGGCTGTGCAAACTGATCTTCCGGTGCGGCAGACGGTCGCCGCCAGCGATACGGGCGCGCCCGTGCGCAATGATCCGCCAAACCACGAGAACGTCTCGCGCCAGGTCGTGTTCGACCAGGCGGCCGCATCCTTCGTCTTCCAGGTCGTCAACGACAAGACCGATGCGGTGGTCAACCAGTTCCCCGACGAAGCGATGCTGCGCCGGCGGGCCTATTTCCATGCGCTGGATCTGAAGTCCGAACCCTCGCGCCCGCTCAGCACCGACCGCAGCGCCTGACGATCAAGCGTCGAGCGGCGTAACGGCAATATCGAAATAGGTCTGGCTTGCCGCATCTGTCGGCGTGACCTTGGCCCGCACTCGACAGAATGCTCGACCATGACGCAGACGGCTTGCTGTCACGGCCTTCCGGACAGACCAGCTGCGATATTGCGGTTGATCTCGATCAGCGGACGGAAGTGATCGAACTGCGGGCTCATCTGCAGCGCGGCGGTCTGGCTCAGCACGAAGACGCTGATGTTGGCGATCTTCTGCCGGACGTCGATCGGTTGCGGATTGTTGTCGCGCATCGCCTCGCTCAAGAAGATGGTCCAGAGCTTGCGGTTGAACATCAGGGCCTGCATGGTCTGCTCGCTGAGCGGATCGGCGTTGTTCACCGCATCCTGAAGCTTGTTCGCGGCCTTGAGCAGGGTTTGAGCCTCGATGTCGCGAGGAGATGCAGTGGTCGTTGCAACACGCGCGTAGGCCGAGGCAGCGGAATTCGACATCAATCACACCCTGGAGGTTACCTAGCGCGTTGAACGCGCTTAAGGATTTCTTTCCCGACCCTAGGCAGCACCGCTTAAGATTTTGCTTACGTGACGAGTGGAAGGACTCCGGATTATTACGGTCGCGGAGTCCTTCGTCACCGCAAGGCTAGATGCGCGCACGCATGCTGTAAACACGCCTCGCACGACGCGCATCAATCTCGGCTAATCCTGCCTTAGCGATCTCCATAAAAACGGCGGAGCGTGAGCCCCGCCGTGATGTTCAATTCAGTATCTTGCATCGTGAAATTAGCGGAGCAGCTGGAGCACGCTCTGCTGGGACTGGTTGGCCAGCGATAGCGCGGAGACTGCGATCGACTGCCGGGTCGACAGCGCCTGGCTGTTGGCCGCTTCCTCGTTGGTATCGGCGAGCGTCAGGTTCGACGAGCCGGTCTGGAGCACGTTGATCAGGTTCTTGGAGAAGTCCTGACGCACCTGCACGATCGAGAGGTTGGAGCCGAGAGCAGAGCCTTCCGAGCGTAACGTGCTCGAGGCCGCATTGAGGCTCGCGAGCACCCTGTTGGTGGCGCCGTTGTCGATGAAATCGACGCCGTTGACGAGATTGGACAGGCCGAGGCCCGCCGCGTTGAACACCACGCCATTGATGCCGAGCGTCGAGCTGCCGGTCTCATTGAAGATCAGCTTCAGCGTGTCGCCGTTGAGCAGGTTGACGCCGTTGAAGGAGGCGTCCTGCGACGTCGTGTCGATCTGGGCCAGGATGTTGTTGAACTGGTTGACCAGGTTCGAGCGCGCCGTCTGCGCGACCGGATCCTGGATCGGCGGCTGGGCCGTCGTAAAGGCAACCGTACCGGTGATCGTACCACCGACGACGCCGCCGGCCGCCACCGAGCCGAGCGTCGAAGACGCGTATTCGTTCACGGTGGTGATCGTGAGCACGCCGTTGGCGTCGATTGTCGCCGTGAGGTGATTCGCCTGAAGCTGCGAGTTCAGCTGATCGAGTGTCTTGACGGTGCCGTTGGTGCCGTCGCCGAAGGTGACGTTGACCGCCGTGCCGCCGTTGAAGGAGGTAAATGTCAGGGTCTTGCCCGAGATGCTGCCTACTCCCGGCGCGCGTCCCGCGGTGAAGGCCGTGCCGGTGCCGGTGGGACCGGTCAGACCGAACGAGGACAGCGCGTTGCCGGTTCCAGTGATCGACAGATCCGCCGTGGTGCCGGTGCTGAGCTTGAGAGCGCCATTCACGACCGAGGACAGCGACGAACCGCTCGCCGCAACCACGGCGCCGCTGCTGACGATGCCGGCCCCCGAAGCCAGATCGATCGCGTTCAACGAATCCTGAACGTTTCCGCCCTGGAGATACACGACGGAGTTGCCGTTGTTGTCCGTCACGATGTTGCCGATCTTGGTGGAGCCTGTCGGCGCGGCAGCAGGAGCGGCCGCATTCTTGAACGTGACCGTCTTGCCATCCACATTGAGCGTGGAGCCGTCCTGAACGAGAGTGCCGAGCGTCGCCGAAGTCGTCAGGCGCGCCTTGGTCACATTGACATTGCCGGACCCGGTCGCGGTTGTCAGACCGAGCGCCTTGAGGAAGTCGGCCTTGCCGGTGATGCTGAGGTCGGCGCCGGTACCAGTGGTGAGGGTGAGAACACCAGAGGTGATGGAGGCGTTGGCGCCGGACGAGCTCGACAGCGTCGCGGTGCCGCCCGTGATGGCAGCCTTTTGCACGCCACTTGCAAGGTCGATCGCATCCATCACGTCCTGGACGGTTGCGGCCGGAGCGGCGTTTGTTCCGAGATAGACAGTCGAGTTGCCATTGCCGTCCGTGACGACGTTGTTGTTCTTGCCGGAGCCGGCAGGAACGTTGGCCACCGCGGGCGCAGCGCCGGCCCTGAATGTGATGGTCTTGCCGTCCACGACGAGCACATCACCATCCGACGGAGCACCGTTCGTCGCGATAGTGCTCGCGCTGGGCGTGCCGAGCAGCGTCAGACCCGCAGCCAGGCTGGCCGCGGTGCCGGCACCATCAGGAGCAGCCGAGCCGACCAGCGACTGCGAGATGCCGCCGAGCGTGGTCGTGGTGGTCGCCGGTGTCGTACCGCCAGCGGTACCGTTGGTGACCACATTGCCGGTTGCCGTTGCGTATGTATAGCTCGTGGTGCCGCGCAGATCAGCCGGCGTCGCGCCAGGGATCGTGGTCGAGATGTTCGACTTGGTCGAGTAGCCGACCGTGGTCTGGAGCGCCTGGTTGGCGATCGACTTGGCGCTGTCGATCAGCTTCTGCAGCGAGGTGATGCCGGTGTTGGCGGCCTGCAACACCTGCACACCGTTGTTGATGCCGTCGAGGAGATTGCTGATATCGCTCGCCCTATTGTCCAACCCCTGTGCCGTGAAGAAGTTGGTCGGGTTGTCGAGCGCGGTGTTGACCTTTTTCCCGGTCGAAAGGCGCTGCTGCGTCGTGGACAGCAGGTCGGCCGTCGACTGCAGCGACAACAGGTTCTGGCGAACTGACGCCGAGAGAACGATGTTGGACATTGGCGAGTCTTCCTCTTGAACCGGGTACGAATCGGCCGCGCGGTCTCGAAAGCGGGCTTCTGTCCAGTTTTAGGAGGTGTCCTTTAAAGTATGGTTAACGCCGGTTTAAGCGATAGGGTTAATAGCGGGTGAACGCCCCTGCCCGCCTCCGGACGCAAAAAAGAGCGGCGGGAAAATAGCCCCGCCGCTCGATTTTATCCAGTTAGTTCAGTCGCTTATTAGCGGAGCAGCTGGAGCACGCTCTGCTGCGAGGTGTTGGCCAGCGACAGCGCGGAGACCGCGATCGACTGCCGGGTCGACAGTGCCTGGCTGTTCGCTGCCTCGACGTTAGTGTCGGCCAGCGTCAGGTTGGACGAGCCGGTCTGCAGCACGTTGATCAGGTTCTTGTTGAAGTCCTGACGGATCTGCACCACCGACAGGTTTGAGCCGAGCGCCGAGGCCTCCGAGCGCAGCGTGCTGGACGCGGCATTCAGATTGGTCAGCACCCGGTTGGTGGCAGCGTTGTCGATGAAGTCGACACCGACTGTCAGCGCGGCGAGACCCAAACCCTTCGAGTTGTAGGTCACGCCGGTGATGTTCAGGCTCGACTTGCCGGTTTCGTCGAACACCAGCTTGAGCTGGTCGCCATTCAAGAGGTTGACGCCGTTGAAAGAGGAGTCGACGGAGGTGGTGTCGATCTGGTTCAGGATGTTGTTGTACTGCGACACCAGATTTGCGCGAGCCGACTGAGCCACCACGTCCTGGACCGGTGGGGAGGCGGTCGTGAACGTCAGCGTGCCGGTGATCGTACCGCCGATCGCGCCGCCAGCCGTCGCTGAACCAATCGTCGACGACGCGTAGTCGTTGGATGCCGTGATAGTGAGTTGACCGTTGGCATCGATCGTCGCGGCCAGGTTGTTGGCCTGAAGCGCGGTGTTGAGTTGATCGAGGGTCTTGACCGTTCCGTTGGTGCCGTCGCCGAAGGTGACGTTGACCGCCGTACCGCCGTTGAAGGAGCTGAAGGTCAAGGTCTTGCCGTTGATGCCGCCGGTGCCGGAGGTGCGGGCCGCGGTGAACGCCGAGGACGTACCGGTGTTGCCGGCAAGACCGAGCGCGGACAGCGCGTTGCCGGTGCCGGTGATCGACAGGTCGGCATTGACGCCGGTGGACAGCTTGAGCTGGCCGGAGGCGTTGATCGACGAAGCCGTCTGACCCGAGGCGGTCGCAAGCGTACCGCCGCCGCTGCCGTTGAGCGTGAAGGTCTGCACGCCCGTGGCGAAGTCGATCGCCTTCAGCACGTCGGCGATCGTCGAGCTCTGCAGGTAGACCGTCGAGTTGCCGTTGCCATCGGTGACGACGTTACCCGACACGCCCTGGGTGGAGGCCAGCGAAGCCGCCGTCGGCGTCGGACCGTCCTTGAAGGTGATGACATGGCCATCGACGTTCAGGGTCGAACCCGACGAGATGAACGACGACAGGGTCGCCGAGCTCGTGGTACGGGCCGCCGTCGCAGTGACGCTGCCGGCGCCGGTCGCGCTGGTCAGGCCGAGCTTGTTGAGGATGTCGGCCTTGCCCGTTACGCTGAGGTCAGAACCGATCGTGCTCTTCAGGACGAGCGCACCGCCGCCGCTGACGGACGAGATCGTCTGGCCGCTGTTGACCGTCAGGGTCCCGGCAACGTTGCTCTGCACCCCGCTGGCGAGGTCGATGGCAGTCAGGACGTCGCCTACCGCAGCCTTCGTGCCCGAACCGAGATAGATCGTCACGTTACCGCTGGTGTTGTCCGTGTAGACGTTACCGGTCGTGATACCGGTGGCAGCGACCCGGGTCTGACCGGTCGGGGCGGTCGTGGGCACGTCGCCGGCGGCAAAGGTGATGGTCTTGCCGTTGACGGTGAACGTGTCGCCCGCGGCAACGCCGGCGTTGGCGTCGCCAGCGGTCGCTGTGCCGTTCAGCAGGCTCGCACCAGTGGTCGCAGCGTTGATGACGGTTCCCGTATTCGTGCCCTGAACGCCACCGAGCTTGGTACCGGACGCAGCAGCGGTTACACCGCCGGCCGCACCGCTGTAGAGCACGTTGCTCAGCGCATCCGCGCTGGTGTAGCTGGTCGTGCCACGCAGATCCGAAGCTGTCGCACCGGCGATCGTGGTGGAGACGTTGGACTTGGTGGAATAGCCGACGGTGGTCTGAAGCGCCTGGTTGGCGATCGACTTGGCGCTGTCGATCAGCTTCTGCAGCGAGGTGATGCCGGTGTTGGCAGCCTGCAGCACCTGCACGCCGTTGGCGATGCCGTCGAGCAGATTGTTGATGTCGCTGGCGCGGTTGTCGAGCGACTGTGCCGTGAAGAAGTTGGTGGGATTGTCCAGAGCCGAGTTGACGCTCTTGCCGGTCGACAGACGGTTCTGGGTGGTGGCGAGAAGATCGGCGGTGGACTGGAGAGAGAGCAGGTTCTGACGAACCGATGCGGAGAGGACGATACCGGACATGACACTGTTACCTTTCTGGTAAACGACGCTACTGTTACGCGTCAGCTTGGATCGAGATCGACCCAGCGACCGGCGGACCGTGGCGCCGAGACCTCTAACGAAACATGAAATGAAATCCGTGCTTTTGCCGGGCCGTGCGTGATTCGGGCGTGGAAGTTGCGCACATCGCCGCACCGCCACAACAGATACAACATTGATAATGTTGCACTTTCCCGCGCATACGCCGGCGATTTACAGCTCGTTAACTAATTCCGGGCGAGAATCACGCCCTGATGAGCCGCAACGAACGCTCGGTTACAAAAGCGTTGATGGAGAACAGGCATGGCCCTCAAGGTCGAGCTCAGACCGCACGAACGCATCATCGTCGGTAACTGCGTGATTACCAACACCGACCAGCGCGCCCGCCTCCTGATCGACGGCGACAACGTGCCGATCCTGCGCGAGCGCGACATCCTCACGCCGGAGACGGCAAACACGCCCGCCAAGCTGGTCTATCTGGCGGTCCAGCTCATGTACATCTCGCCGGATCCGCAGACCCAGCACGGCACCTATTTCAATCTGGTGCGCGACATCGTCACCGCGGTGCCGAGCGCCTGGCCGATCATCGAAGGCATCAACAACAACATCCTCAACGGCGACCTCTACCGGGCGCTGAAAGACGCTCGCAAGCTGATCGCTTATGAGGAGAAGCTGCGGGATCAGTTCGAAGCCACGCATCCGAAGGCCGAAGCGGACAAGGACAACGTCAGCACCGCCGCGTGACCACACGCGTTCGCGCTGCACGCCGCGCGAACGATCAAGCCGCGCGAACGACAACGGCCCCGGATCACCTCCGGGGCCGTTGTCGTCTCAGGCATGCATCGCTGCTAGAGCGCCGCGAGCGGCGGCGCCTCGACCTCAACCACTCCGTCGCCGCTCCGGCGTCCACCGAACTCCAGCACGGCCGCGACCAGCGCGTCGATGTCCCTCTCGTCGGTGCGGTGATTGACGATCGCGGCACGGATCGCAAACCTGCCGTCCAGCGTGGTGCTCGACGGTGCCGCGACGCCCGACTCCTGGATGTCGGCGACGATCTCGCGATTGACCGCATCATCGGCGCGATAGCGGAAGCAGACGATGTTGAGATTGACCGGCGCCAGCAATTCCAGCCGCGGCTCGGCCAGAATGCGCGCCTCCAGATATTTTGCAAGCGCGCAGCTTCGCGCGATCGCCGCACCGAGCCGATCGGTGCCGAACGTCTTCAGAGTGAACCAGGTCTTCAGCGCACGGAAGCCGCGCGACAGATCAGGTCCGAGATCGCAAGGCCAGACCGCACCCGCCGCAAGTCCCCTCGCCTCCCGGCGCAGATAGGCCGCGGGCTGCGCAAACGCCTGCCGATGCTGCTCGCCGTCGCGCACCAGCAGGAAGCCGGCGTCATAAGGCACTTGTCCCCATTTGTGGAAGTCGAGCGCAATGGAATCCGCGAGCTCGATGCCGCCAAGCAGCGGTGCGAGCTCGGGCGACATGATCGCGAGCGCTCCGAAAGCGCCGTCGACGTGAAACCAGATCCCTTCCTCGCGGCACAGCTCCGCGACGGCCTTGAGATCGTCGATCGCGCCGACGTCGACCGTGCCGGCCGATGCGACCACCAGGAACGGCTTGAATCCCACCTCGCGATCAACAGCGATCTGCGCGCGCAGCGCGGCAACATCGATGCGATGATCGGCATCGACACCGATCTTGCGTAGCGCGTCCGTGCCGAGCCCGGCAATATCCATCGCCCGCGAGATGCAGCCATGTGCGGCGTGCGACGTATAGGCCGTGAGCAGCGCGCCATCATTGCCGATACCGTGCTGGCGTGCCAGCGCGCCGAGCGCGTTCGTACGTGCCACTAGCACGGCCATCAGATTGGCCATCGACGTGCCCGTGACGAAGATGCCGCTCGCCTCGTCCGGAAACGCGAACAGGCGGCGCATCCACGCAATGATCTGGCGCTCGACCTCGATCGGCATGTGGTCGCGTCCGCCAAGATTGGCATTGAGGCCGGCTGCGAGCATCTCCGCGAGCATGCCGACCGCTGTGCCGCCGCCATGGACCCAGCCCATGAAGCCCGGATGGACGTTGCCGGTCGCATAGGGCTCGACATGCTCGACAAACTCGCGATAGACATCGGCGAGGCGGCTCGCCTGGCGCGGCACGTCGGCCTTGAACGCCGCGCGGACCTCGTCGGGGATCGGCTGCCAGACTGGACGCGCCCGGATGTTGGCGATGCCGTCGATCGCCTCGTCCAGCATGCGATGGGCCAGCGCGCGAAACTCGCTCCAGTCCTGCGGATCGAGCGAGGTGTGGGTGACCGAGCCGGGCGTGTTGCGGATGATCTCATTCATGCTGCGCTCTCCTTGCCCGCGCGCGCATGCCGCGACAGCATCGCCGTGAACGCCGCAAATATCTTGCGCATCTGCGGCGGCTTGTACGGAAACACGACCGGGGAATCCATGTTGTGCACGACAGCGGTGTTGTCGGCTTCGAAGACCAGGAGCTCACGGTCCTGGTTCTCGGCGCAATCGACGATGAAATAGTCGAGCCCGACGCGTCTGCTCATCTCCTCGAGCGCGCTCCTGTGGCGCACCGCGAAGGTGTGGTCGAAGCCGAGCATGAAGACGGCCTCCTCGGCCCGCTTCTCCTCGCTGAATGCCATGTAGGCGTTGAGATACCAGATGTCCCAGCGATCGGCGATCGCCATGTGGCAAGCGTAAGGCTTGCCGTCGACCATGGCGAGGCGATATTTGCGATAGAGCCCGTCGGGACTGACATAGTCGACGAAGCGTGCGACGAAGAAGTCCTCATCCTTCCGTTCGGCAAGATAGGCCGAGAGCGCTGCCGCATCAGCGACCTTCGCGAGCCCGACGCCGGCATGCGAGCCGCGCGGTCGCGCGATCATCGGAAAGTGCAATTCTTCCGCGATGGAATCGCAGGCGATCCGCCCCAGCGCGAGCTCCGACAATTGCGCGCGCGTGGCGTGGACGGTCGCCGGAATGTCAAGGCCGGGCACACCCGTCAGCAGCCGGTACAGCTTGTCGCGATCGAGGTTGCCGATGAGATCGGGGCGATTGAGCAGCGGCCGCGGCCAGTGTGGCGCGGCCTTCTCGATCAGCGCGAGCGCGTCCCGGCATTCCTCGGAGTCGGACGCAACCACGATGGAGACGTCGTGCTCGGGCAAGTTCTCCGGCAGACCGACGCCCTTGACCACGTAGAGGGTCAACAGCTCGATGTCGGACCCTTCGAGTAGGAAGTCGATCGGCGTGTTGCCGCCCATGTCGATGTCGGCTGCAAGCGCGAGTACGCGCAAGCCCGGCTTCGGGGCAGCGCTGGGCGTACGAAATAACTGATGGAAGGTCAGCACCTCCGACTGGATCGCAAGCCCCGCCTCCTTGTCGCCAAGGAGCTGGACGATCAGCGACAGATCCAGGCCTTCGCCCGCCTGTGCCGTCCCCTCTCTGATCCGGGCCACGAGCTGGTCGCGCAACGGCTGCAAATCGACGCCTTCGAAAGCCTGGCGCGTCAGCTGCGCAAAGCCGATGCGGTCGGCGTACGCGCCGGCGCTCATCCCGAAAGGCTCACGCCGCATCGGCCGCCGCCGCTGCGGGCGCCGGCGCGAATTGCGAGGCGATATCGCCGTGGAACACCGACGGTCCGACGTGATCGAGCGAACTCTGGATGTCGGCCCAGATCTCGCCGCCGATGTCGGTCCAGCGCTTGCAGAAGGCGAAGTCCTCGGAAAGATACGTTCCGGTCGCTGGATCGATCATGCATTCGAACAGCGCGAACCGGTTGCGGCTCGCCGCCAGCGTATCCTGCGAATGCTCGCGGAAGAATTGCAAGTTGGCGTAGTCGGGGTGGCGGCACATCGCTTCCAGCACGTGGCGCCGGATCATCAGGAAGCCGGTGCCGGCATAGCGCACGCGGGTGAAGCCGTTGACGACCACGATGCGCTCGGGATCCTCGATCTCCAGCACGTAATCGAGCGCGGCCGCCGGCACGTCAGCGCGGCCGGCCTCAATCGCACGCTTCGCCTTGTCCCAGTTGACCCGCTTGATCGGATAGCAGCCGGCGACGACGTCGGCGCCGCATTCGATCAGCCGGAACACCTGCTCCGGCTTGAAGCCGATGTCGGCATCGATGAACAGGAAATGCGTCACCTTGGGATCGTCCAGGAACAGTGCGACCAGATTGGCCCGCGCGCGCGTGATCAGCGCGTCGCCGTCGCGCAAGTGCACCTTGAGCTCGAGATTGGACATGCCGTGCACGGCGCGCTGGAGCGCGAAGATCGAGCTCGCATAGATGCTCGACACCTGCCCGCCGAAGCATGGTGTCGCCACCACCAGTTGTATCTTGTCCGGCATCCCCAGCTCCGCCCCGCTCCAGTCCTCACCAAGAGGTAAAGAGGCATGGTTAACGGCGCCTTAACGCGTCCTTACAGGAACTTGACGAGCGAGAGCTGCGCCAGGCTCGAGGTCACCTGGTAGGACGCCTGGAGCGCATTCTGCAGCGCCAGGATCTCGCTCGCGACCTGGTCCGGCGAGGCCGATTCCGCTTGGTCGATGATGGTCTGGAGCTGCGCCTTGGCCTGGGTCTGGCGCGTGGACGCATCCTTCATCGTGTTCTGGGCCATCGCGATGTCGGTCTGGATGTCCTCGATGCGCTGCTGCCCGGGCTGCTGGGTCAGCGCCTGCGTCACCCGCAGGCTCAGCGCGGAAACCTGCCCGCCCGAATATTGGCCGGTCGGCGAGGTCGAGAAGGTCCCGAACACCGCGATCGCCTGCAATTGCCGGCGGATCGCATCCTCATTCGCCTGGGCGCCATATTGCACCGTCACGGCATCGTCGACCCGCGCCATCGCGGTCGAGCGCGGCGAACCCGGCCCGTCATTGCCCAAGTACCATTTCACTGTATTGGCCGAGCCGTTCACCAGCGTGGTTGCCGAACTCGCCGGCGACGAGCCGACGCGCAGTGGCGGTTGCGTGGCGGTCACGGGCGTCGAACTGAAACCGAGCGAACTCAGCGCGCCCGTATTCGAGCTCGTGATGCTGAGGCTCGCCGCATCGTCCGTGTTGATCGTGATCGAGCCGCCATGGACGGTCGAGGGCTTCGATGTCCCCGTGATCTGGTCAATCCTGCTCAAGAGGGTCTGGATGCTATCGGTGACGTTGAGCTGGTTGCCGGACGCGCCGGAAGCGACGAAGGTCAGCGTGGTGCCGTTGATGGTGATGGTGTCGCCGGCGACGAAGCCCGGCGAGATCGAGTCCGAGGGGCTCGCGCCGGACAGTGCCGTCGCGCCGGAGACAGGGGCCGGCGGCGTCGCCTGGTTGTTGACGGGCGCGCCGATTGCAGAGCTCGCGCTGTTGAAGAAGTTGTCGCCGGCGACGACCGCGGATGCCGCCACCAGCGAGGTGTTGGCGAGCTTGGTGATCGCGGTGTTCAGCGCCGTGTTGAGGTTCGCGGCCGTGTTGTTCGGGTTGACGGGGACGCTCGCATCGATCGCGAAGCTGCCGAGCGGGGTCGGCGTCGCCGTCGAGGCGGTCAGGTCGATCTGCTCGATCGTGCCGTCCGGCAGCGTGAACTGGACGCTCAGCTTGTCGCCGTTGTTCGGGTTGACGCCGTTGAGATCGACCGAGAACGACACCGGCGAGCCGCTCGGGCCGGTGACGGTCGCACCGGTCAACGTCGAGGAGACCGACTTGATCTTGAGCCCGAACGGTGACCCGGCGGCGTCTTCCGCGACTTGCACCGAGCTCAGCGTCGGCTGCGTCTGCACCAGACGGCCCATGCCGTTGGCGCCGAGGTCGGCGGCTTGGCGCTCCGCCATGACGGTCTTGAACCCCGCCTGCGTCGTGGTGCCGTTGATGATGTCGCCGGCATCGGCGACCGATTGGGTGTTGACGGCCGTTCCGGAGAACAGATAGCGGCTGCCGGTCTGCGTGTTGAGAACGCCGACCATCGAGCCGAACTGGGCGGCCGCGGTGTTCTGCGCGACCGTCTGGCCGTTGACGTTGAGATCCTGCGCGGTAGAGGCCGAGCCCGTCTGCACCGTGCTGCGGATCTTCGTCAGCGACTGCAGGGCGGTATTGGCGAGGTTGATGCTGACATTGACGTTGGTGATCGTGTCGGTATAGGCGGCGATGTTGGAGAGCTGCGCGCGCCCGGCGATCGCAAAACCCTCGTTGGTGCCCATGCCGGAATAGTTCTGCGACAGCTTGCCGGTCGAAAGCTGCGTCGACAGATCGGTGAGCTGCTGATTGATGTTGCGGATCTGCGAGCCCAGAACCGACGACGAGTAGTTGATGCTGCTGATCGACATGTTTCAGAGCCCTGTTACTTGTTACCCTTGAGCCTGGAGCAACGTGTTCATCATGCTCTGCACCACCGACATGACGTGGGCGTTGGCGGCATAGGCATTCTGAAGCTGGATCAGGTTCGACATCTCCGAGTCCAGGTTGACGCTGGAGGTCGAGTTGAACTTGGCCTGGAGCGTCGAGACCACGACGCTCTGGCCCTGCTGGAGCTGGGTCGCCTGGGTCGCGGCATTGGCCTGCACGCTCAGGAACTGCTGGAGGTAGTTCGAAACGCTGCCGGTGAAGGGCTGGCTCGCCGAGCCGAGCCCGCTCTGCGGCGAATAGGAGAACACGGCATTGGTGAGCTGGGAATAGAGATAGTCCGAACGCGTGGTGTCGCCCGCGGGCGTCACCGGCGAGGTGTTGTAGACCGACAGCCGGGTCGGATCGGAAACCAGCTGCGTGTTCACGGCGATGCGTCCGGCAAGGCCGGTCATCTGCGAACCCGACGCGGTGATCGCGCCGGTGTAGAGCGCCTGGCCGCCGTCGGTGAACAGCGGCAGTTGCGGGTTGCCCGAGGTCAGCGACGAGATCGTCTTGGTGGTCGAGGCCGAATTGACCTTGGCAAGGCCGGTGTTGTCGTCGGCTACCCGCAGCGTCGTGGCCGTCGCCGGCGACGGGGCGGCGGCGAACGACAGATGCGTGCCTGATAGCGCGGTGTTGAGCGCAGAGGCGATCGCGCCCATGCCGCCGGCGAAGTTGATGCCGATCCGCATCGGGTTGGCATTCGTCGCGTTCTGCAACGGCAACGCGGCCGGATCGGTCACGTTGACCAGCGTGATCTGGCGCTGCGTGTTGGTGGTCGTGTCCGTGTAGGTGATGTTGACGGTGTTGCCCGGCGCCGCACCGGCGAGGTCGAGATCGAATCCGGCCGGCGGACCGGAGACCGTGCTGCCGGCCGTGGTCTTGTCGGACAGCGCGCTCGACATCGTGGCGGCGAGCTGGTCGATCTGGTTCTGCGCCTGCACCAACGTCTGGTCGCGCAGCTTCAGGTCAGCCGCGATCTGGCCGGAAGACACCACGTTGTTGGCGACGACGTCGACCTGCGAGCCGTTCGGCAGCTTGATGTTGAACGCGCCGACGCCGGACTTGGCCGGATCGATGTTGTAGAGCGAGGTCGCCGACAGCGCGCCCGCGGACGCAAAGGAGAATTCCGAGGCGAGCCCGGCGCCGACGAGCTGAATCCCGGTCGTGGTGTAGATGTTGGCCTGGTTCGAGCCGTCCGTCGTGACGCGGACGTCGACATATTTCGACAGCGTGTTGATGGCCTGGTCGCGCTGATCCATCAGCGTCGCGGCGGAGGGATCGTTGGCCGACAGGCCCTGGAGCCTGGTGTTGATCTCGGCGATCTGCTGCATTGCCGCGTTGGCGGCTTGCGCCGAAGTGCCGAGATCCTGCTCGACGTTGGAGCGCAGCGACTGGATGCCTTTGGTCGTGACATTGAGCTGCTGTGCCAGCGCCTGGGCCGCGCCGAGGGCCACGGTCTGCGCCGACGACGCGCCCGAGCTTGTCGACAGCGCCTGCAGCGCCGTGGTGAAATTGTTCAGCGCAGTTTCGAGCGTGCCGGAATTGCCGGGCGTGCCATAGACATTCTGAAGCTGCTTCAGGATGTTGGCCATCTGGTCGGCGTAGCCGCTGCCACCGGTCTCGGTCCGTAGCTGGTTCAGCACGTAGCTGTCGAGCTCGCGGCTGACACCGGTGGTCATCGCCGTCGAGCCGAAGTCGCCAGTGGTTACCTCGATCTGGTTCGGCGTCTGGACGACGTAACCCGGCGTCTGCGAATTTGCGACGTTCGAGGAGACGATCGAGAGCGCGGCCTGGTTGGCACGCAGACCGCTCATCGCACTGGCGAGGGCCGAACTCAAACCCATGTTACTAGCCGCCTTTGGTTACGTTACGCGCCGATCAGCGCAACACGTTCAAGAGGTCCTGCACCATCGAATTCGCGGTCGTGATCACCTTGGTGTTGGCCGAATAGGCCTGCTGGGTCACGATCAGCTTGGTGAATTCGTCGGCGATGTCGGTGTTGGATCCCTCCAGCGACGAGCCGCTGATGGTGCCCGAAGCGCCATCGATGGCGTCTCCCGACTGTTCAGTCGCGGCATAAGCGCCGCCGTCGAGCGCCTTCAGATAGTTTGTGCCGTTGAAATGCGACAGCTGGACCTGAGCGAGGTTGAGGTTCTGGCCATTCGAGAAGGTTCCGACCACGATGCCATTGTTGTTGACGGCAACCGAGCGGAGCTGACCGGCGGAATAGCCGTTCTGGGTGATGGTGTTGATGGTCACCGCGCCGCTCGTGCTGGCATATTGCGTTAGCCCGCCCGAGGAGATGTTGAAGGCGACGGAGCCGAGCGACTGGCCGCTCACGCTGACATTGTTGATGGTGATGCCCGAGCCGCTCGGCGAGGTCAGCGAGCCGTCCGAGGCAAAAGTGAAGGCCTGGCCGGTATTGACCCAGCCGACCGTCGTGCCGGTCGCATTCGGGTCGGTCTGGTAGAACAGGTTCCAGGTATCGGAATGGCCCGCGCCCAGCGAAGCGCTGTCCGTCTTGGCCCAGCGCAATTGCAGATTCACCGGCGTGCCGGCGGCGTTGTAGGCGGTCACGGCACCGCCGCTGATCGATTCCTTGGTGAAGGTGGCGATGTCGTTGCCGATCACACCGCCGGTGCCGGCGGTGCCGCCGCCGTCGCGATTCTTGGTGATGGTCGAGGTGAAGCCGAGCGCGGCAAAGGCCGCGCTGTTCGAGCTCGACACTGTGAGATTAGAGACGGTGCCGGTATTCAGCGTGATCACGCCACCGCTGCTCACCGACGACCCCGACCCGCCGGAGAGTGCGTCGATCTTGCCGAGCAGGGTCGTGATGTTGTCGGTGATGTTGATCTGGTTCGGACCCGAGGCACCCGAGGCGACGAACGTCAGCGTCTGACCGTTGACGGTGATCGTGTCGGCGGGCGGGCCTGCGGAAAAACCCGACGAGAGCACTTGCGCGCCGCCGGCGGTCGCCGTGCCGCTCAGCACCGTTGAGCCCGAGATCGCGGGCGAGGACAGCACGTTTCCGCCGCGCGTCACGCTGCTGATGCCGAGCGCGGTGGCTGCCGTACCGCTGCCCACCGCCACGTCGGTACCGGTACCGCTGGAGATCACGATGTTGCCGCTGGCGGAGAGCGACGCCGTGACACCGGCGCCGCCGGCGGTCTGGATCGCGTTCAGGATGTCCGCCACCGTAGCCGTCGTGCCCGCACCGAGACCGATCGTGGTGTTGCTGCCGACCGTCGAGACCGTCGTGCCGGCGTTGAAGGTGACCGTGTTGCCGTTAATGGTCAGCGTCTGGCCGCTCAGCGCGGTGAGAATGCTAGAGGCGAGATGCGTACCTACCGTGTTGTCGAGGGAGGTGGTGGTCGAAGCCACGGCGGACGAATTGTTCTGAAGCGCAACCGTGCCCGTGCCCGTGGTCGACGAGTAGGGCGAGCGGACGTTGCCGGTCGCCGCCGCGCCGGAAACTTTTGCGTTGGCATAGGGTGCCGGCGGTGTGCCGACGGGCAACGGGTTGGCGGCGAAGTCGGATGGGTTCAGTCCACCAGCCGCCAGCAGCGTGCCCGTCGCCGCCGTCGTGCTCGCCACCGTGTTCGGCTGCGTCGGCAGGTTCGCGGCGTACTGGATCGAGGTGGTCGCCTGCGCCGGAATGAAATTGTTCTGGAATTGCAGGACGGTCGCCACGTTGCCCTGCGGATTGCCCGTCTTCGGGTCGACCGTGACGCCCATCAGGTAATAACCGGCGCCATTGACCAGATTGCCGTTGGCATTGAGCTGGAAGTCGCCACGCCTGGTGTAGTAGGTGACGCCGCTGAACACCGGTACGTTGTCGACGACGCCGGTCGCCTTCTGGATCGAGAAGAAACCGTCGCCGGTGATCGCCATGTTGGTGGCGACGGTGGACGACGAGATCGTTCCCTGCGTCGTGATGGTGGCCTTGGCGTTGGCCGTCACGCCGCCTGCGACCTGCTTGCTCGGCACGGACGAGTCGGGAATGAGATCGACGAAGCTGGTGCCGATGCCCTTGTAACCGGTGGTCGATGAGTTCGCGATGTTGCCGGAAATGTTCTGAAGCGCGAACGACTGCGCCTGCAGGCCACCCACCGAGGTGTTCATTGCATCGAAGATACCCATAACTTTGTCTCCAAATCCGATCCCGGCGGCCGGTCGAGCCTGGCCGCAGTCGGAGGAGACAGTCGCAAAGGCTATGCCAATGCGGGTATCTTCAGGAAATCAACGACTTAAATCAACATGCCCCGGTCGGACGACCGGGGCACAATTGCCGGGCCGGCAACAATTGCCGGATCAAACTTCACGTCGCCGACGCCGCCGCGGGATGGAAGACCAGCCCGAAACCATCGATGCAATAGCGCAGTCCGGTCGGCTTCGGACCGTCGTCGAAGACGTGGCCGAGATGGCCGCCGCAGCGCCGGCAATGCACTTCGGTGCGGATCATGCCGTAAGCACGGTCCTCGGTCTTGCCGACATTGCCCTCGATCGGCTGGTAGAAGCTCGGCCAACCGGTGCCGCTCTCGAACTTGGTGTCGGAGCTAAACAACGGCAGGTCGCAGCCGGCGCAGGCGAAGATGCCCTTGCGATGCTCCTTGAGCAGTGGGCTGGAGCCGGGCCGCTCGGTGCCGTGATTGCGCAGGATCTCATATTGCTGCGGCGTGAGCTGGGCACGCCATTCGGCCTCCGTCTTCACGATCTCGAACTTTTCCGCGGCCTTCTCGCCAGCCTCGGCCGGCGATGCCCTCAGCCAGCGGAAGGCCGAAAGGCCGAACAACCCGGCGGCAGTCGATAGCAGGATGCGGCGATCAAACATCTCATTCTCCGTGCGGGAGCGTTCACGCCCTGAGATACGGGCTTCTGACGGCCGACGTTACACTTCCGGGCAGAATTATTCTCGGGTCTATTGCGAGACGCTGTCCTCCTGCGGGGCTGGTTCCGACGCCTGGGCCGCAGCTCGTGGCGGCGGTGCCGGCCGTGGCCGGACCCCGGGCGGCAGACGGCGCGGACCGGTGCCAGCCGCCCGGTTGGCTTCGGCGAGGCGCGCCTCGCGTTTCCCGTCCTTGACCCGCGCCCGCTCGCGGTAGCGGGCGAGCGAGCCGGCGGCCGCGGAACTCGCCCTGCCCCAGAGCCCGACCAACTGGCCCGCGACCCGTCCGGTCATCCCTCCCGCCCAGACCAGCTCGAAGGGCGAAAACAGGCGCCAGCGTTCATCACCCCGCAGGATGCTGCGCGCGATCAACTGTCCGGCCATGGCCGAGGTGTTCATGCCCTGGCGGCCGAACCCGCTCGCCACCCACAGGCCTTTGCGCAGTTGGCCGATCTGCGGCATGCCGTGCACCGTCTGGCCGGTGGCGCCGCCGAACATATCGGTGATCTCGACATTGCCGAGCTGGGGAAAAATCGTGCGGATCCGCCGCCTGACCGCGCCGGCGAAACGCTGCGGACGCGCCGCCCAGGTGGTCACCGGGCTCTCCCACATCAGCCGGTCGCCGTCGACGATACGGAAATGGTCGATGCCGCCAGCATCCATCACCGATCCTTTGAAGGCGGTGATCTCGTGCACGCGCTCGCCAAGCGGCGCGGTGATGCCGGCATAGCGCCAGACCGGAAGCAACGTCTCCGACAGGCGCCGCAGGGGCGCGCCGAGATGGATGTTGCCGGCGAGCACGATATGAGTCGCGCGCAGCCGCGCCGAGGGCGTGACGATGCGCTTGCGGATGCCGGAATGATCGATGCTGACGACCGGGGTATCCTCGAAGATGCTGGCGCCTGCCCGCCGCGCCAATGCCGCAAGGCCGTGCACATATTCGCGGCCGTCGACCTGGAACGCGCGGGGATAATGGATGCCGTGGAAGTAGCGATCGGTCTTGAGCGCTGCGCGGACGCGATCGACCTGCCAGCCCTCGACCTCGGTGTCGAAATCCTCGTGCAGCATCTGCAGCCGGCTGATCAGCCGGTCGCCGTCATCGACATTGGACACTTCCAGCGCGCCCTCGCGGAGGCCGATCCCCGGCATGTTCTCTTCGGTGGCGTTGGCGCGGACGAACTCGGCGCCCTGCTTCGACAGCGTCCACAATTCGCGCGCGTCCTCGAGACCGACGCGCTCGATCAGATCCGCGAGCGACAGTGCAAAGCCCGGCATCACGGTGCCGAGCTGGTTGCCGGAGGCGTTCCAGCCGATATGGCGGCCCTCGAGCACCGCGACGCTGGCCCCGAGCCGGGCCGCCTCCAGCGCGATGGAGAGGCCGGCAAGCCCCGCCCCGATCACGCAGATGTCGGCATCGAGATCGAACGTCAGCCGCGTCCGCTCGCGAAAGCCGGCTTCTTCCTGGGACACGCTTGTGAAAGTCTCGCTCATGTCGTTTCTTAACGGACCGATCGGGCGCTTGTCACCTTGTCCTCAACCCGCTCCTGTTGATTATCCTGGACGCGTAACGATTCGAGAATGCCATGCGCCGTTTGATGCTGCTGCGTCACGCCAAGACCGAGACCGACGCGCCGAGCGGCCGTGACCAGGATCGCCGGCTCGACGACCGCGGCCACAAGGATGCTGCGCAGATGGGCGACTGGATCGCCGCCCATCCGCCCTTCCCCGAGACCGTGCTGGTGTCGCATGCCGTCCGGGCCCGGCAGACCTGGGACATCGCCTGGGAGGCAATGAAGGACCGCGTCGCTGCGCCGCAGGTCGAGGTCCTGCCGGAACTCTATGCCGCCGATCCAGCGCAGATCCTGGACGCCATTCGCACCGCAACCGCCCCGGCCGACCCAAAGCAATTGCTGCTGGTCGGCCACAATCCCGGCATGCACGAGGTCGCGCTCATGCTGATGGGCGGCGGCGATCCGGCCGGCGCGAGGGCACTCGGCGACAACCTGCCCACCGCGGGGCTTGCGATCTTCGACTTTGACGTCAAGGATTGGGGTGACGTGGCCTACCGCCGCGGCAAACTGGTGCTGTTGGTCAGCCCCAAGCTGCTTCGATCGGGATGATCGCGCGACGTACCGCCAAGACGTGCTGACCGAAAGATTGGAGGCGCAGATGTTCAAGTCCATCCTCGTGCCCATCGACCTCGCCGACACCGATCTTGCCAAGCCGGCGATCGCGACCGCGGCGACGTTGTCGCAAACCTGGGGCGGCGTTGTACGCCTGCTCAACGTGCTGCCGATGACGCCGGTGATGCTGGCCGAATACGTGCCGGCCGATTTCGACGAGCAGCAGCGCCAGACCTCGGAAGAAGCGCTCGCCATCGTCGCGCGGGAGTCCGGGATCGAACCCTCCCGCATCTCCAGCGTGGTGCGCCAGGGCGGCATCTACCACGAGATCCTGGAGGAAGCGGTGCACATGAAAGCCGACCTGATCGTGATGACCTCGCACCGGCCGGCGATGCGCACCTATTTCCTCGGCTCCAACGCCGGGCACGTCGTGCGCTACGCCAAATGCTCGGTGCTGGTGGTCAGGCACTGAGCTCGGAGCAATGTCGTGAAGCAATGGTGGCGGAGATGGACCTAGGAGGTCCCGCTTGCGGTCGGCGACGCACTATGGGAGGTGCTGGTCGTGCGGCTGGCCGCGCTGCTGGACAGACTGACGGTGCGGAAGTTGATCGCCTCCATCCCCGTCGCGATCATTGTGCTGGCCTACTATCACAGAATCCCGATTCCGCCGGAGCTGATGCTGGTCGGCGACTTCCTCGCTTAAGTCGACATTTTCTCGGTGCTGTTCCTGGTAGGTATGCTGAGCCGCGCCACGACGGTCATGTTCTTCGTCAAACAAGCGGCAGCACGCGTCGCCCAGCTCACCGGCGGTCTCATCGCACATATGCAACGTCTCGATATCCGGCATCGACGTGAACGGGGCGCCTGGTCGAGACCACACCGCAAATCCGACCGGCCCGAGGACGACCTCACGGCCTTTGAGCGCGACCGGGCTCAGATCCAGCAACGGGCGGTTTTGCGAGAACCGCCCGTTTGCACATTCTGGCAGATTTCCCAGACACAAGAGCGCGACATAAGCCGTTCTAACCGTCCGCGCAGGGAAGGCCGGGATGTCTCGGGTTGCCCTATTTTCCGCTATGCATGAAGCACACGCAACCTGCTCTTGGCATGGCGGTCCATGGGAGCCAACCGGCTCCCGGTCTTCCCTGCCCTCTTTCAATTATGAGGGCAAGGCACCGAAGCAAAGCTCGGGCGAACAAGCCGCGAGGATGCGAAGGTGTGTCTGCCACCACACACTCGCTGTCATGGCCCGGCTTGCCGTCTTCGCTAACGCTTCGCCGGCCCAACACCGAAGAGCCCGGCGAAGCTTTAGCGTAGCCGGGACCGGGCGATCCGGTACGCCGAGACGGCAGTGATTGAACAGAGACGCCGCGGCGTACTGATTCCCCGCCGTGGCCTGTCATTGGGCTCGCCGAAGGCGAGACCCGGTGGCGGGGAATGACGGCTTCACCTGGAGAATCAGGCCGCCGCCTCTTGATCGTCATCGCGAGGAGCCCTTGCGACGCAGCGCGTCCGGGACACGCGAAGGGCGAACGCCGTCACCCACCCTTCGCCATTGTCATCGTCTCACAAATACCGCGTCAGCTCGGCCTTGAACTGCCCGTAGACGGCGTCCTCGATCTGGCTGCGCGTGATGCCGATATCGCGCAGGGCGCGGTCGTCGAGTTGGTTCAGCGTCTTGACGGCGGAGCGGCGCTCGAGGCGGTCGAACAGCGCATAGGTGGCGGCGACGAGCGTGCTGAAAAATCCGCGTGATGAGGAGGGGCGTAAACTCCGCTCGGCAGTTTGCGAGATCGTGGTCATTGTTCTTCTCCGGCATGCTGTCCCGCGCGGCGAAGCCGATGCCGTTGGCGCAGACGCTTCGAGCGCTTGCACCTCATTTGCCGTGGGATTGCTCTCGCTCTCCTCGGCTCGCGGAACTTGATGGAACTTAAATGCTTCAGTACACTGATCGGAGCAAGTAAAACATTGCTCTCGGTGCAATAATGTCCAAGTTCGAGTACGTGAAGCTCGCCGATGCGATTGCGGCCGATATCACTAACGGCACGTTAAGGCCTGGCGACCGGCTGCCGCCGCAGCGCAATTTTGCCTATGACCGCGGCATCGCGGTCTCGACCGCGAGCCGGGTTTACACCGAATTGCTCCGTCGCGGGCTCGTCGTCGGTGAGGTCGGCCGCGGTACCTTCATCTCCGGCGATGTCAGGCGCGAAGTCGAGACGATCAGGGAGCCCGTGGACGCGCGCATCAATTTCGAGGTCAATTATCCGCTGCTGCCGCAGCAATGGGCGATGATCGCCAAGAGCCTTGCAGGGCTCGAGCGCGTCGACGCGCTCGAATCCGCGCTGCGCGTCTCGACCAGCACCGGCACCAAGAGCGCGCGCGTTGCGGCCGCCGCCTACCTCGCACGCAAGGATTTCGCGCCGCAGGCCGAGCAGATTTTCTTTACCGCCAACGGCAAGCAGTCACTCGCGGCCGCGCTCGCAGCGCTCGTCCCCACCGGGGGCCGCTGCGGTGTCGAGGCGCTGACTTATCCTTACGTGAAGAGCATCGCCGCGCGGCTCGGCGTGACGCTGGTCCCGATCCCGATGGACGAGCACGGCGCGCGGCCCGACGCCATCCAGAAAGCGAATCGCGAAGCCCACCTGTCGGCGCTGTATCTCCAGCCCATCATCCAGAACCCGCTCGGCGTTACCATGAACGCAACGCGGCGCGCCGATATCATGCGCATCGCCGAGAAGCTCGATCTCACCATCATCGAGGACGCCGTCTACGGCTTCCTCGCCGACGACACGCCGCTCGCAGCGCTCGGGCCCGACCGCTGTATCGTGCTCGACAGCCTGTCCAAGAAGGTCGCGCCCGGCCTTGCGCTCGGCATCCTGGTCGCGCCGCCGCATCTGCGCGAGAGCGTGATGAGCGCGATCCGCACCGGCGGCTGGATCGCCTCCGGCCACGCGCTGGCGTCCGGGCAGCGGCTGATGGCCGACGGCACCGTCGCCGAGCTGACAAGGCTGAAGCGCATCGACGCCGCACGCCGCCAGCAGACCGCAGCGAGGCTCTTGGCCGGCTACCAGCTCGCCGCCGATCCGCGCGCCTATCATCTTTGGCTGACGCTGCCACCGCATTGGCGTTCGCAGACCTTCGTCGCCGCGGCAGCCCGGCGCGGCATCGCGCTGACGCCGTCCTCGACCTTCGCGATTGCTCATGGTCATGCACCGAATGCGGTGCGGCTCGCGCTCGCGCCGCCCTCGCCCGAGCAGCTCGATTCCGGCCTGCGCACGATCGTTTCGCTGCTCGGCACCAAGGAAGAGGATTTTGACTCGACGGAGTAGCGATCTATCTATGGCAGCAAGGACCGGGGTAGTTGATCGAAGCTGTAGCTCCGCGGCCGGTTGCGCCGGACGAAGCCGCCGACCTGCCAGGCGAACAGCGCGGCAAAGCCGAGAATGAACAGCGCGCCGGCGAACTCGCCGATCATCAGCGCGCGGATCAACAGCACCGCCATCGCCACCGTCAGCACCGCAAGGAAGACCAGCGCCGCCGCATAGGTCATGCGGCCGAGGCCCGCGCTCAGCGTCGCCCGGCTGCCGGCCTTGGCCATGCGTGCATGCAGCGCGACGATGAACTGGCGAAACCCGCTGTCCTGCGGCGCCATCAGCGCAGCCGTTTGCCAGCTCGTCGACAGGATCGCGATGCGCCCACCATCGGCGTGGCTGACGTCGGCGCGAAAGCGGTGCTGCTGCATCGACACTGGGCGGAACGACAGCCGGATCGCGCTGATCTCGTCATAGCGCCACAGCGCGGAGCGCCCGGCGATGTGCCAGGACAGGCCCTCATCCGTCAGCTCGAAACGGTGGGCCGAACCGATCAGCGAGGCCTTATAGGCATAGCTCGTGACTGCGTCAGCATCCGAAACCTGCATCTCGACATCGATCCGTCCGCGCGATCCCGTCAGCGCTCCGCTTGCGCGAACGCCCTCGCCCATCCTACAAGCGGGGCATGGCTGAGACGACCTTTTTTCCGCGCCGCCTGATTCTCGGCGCTGCCGTGATCTCCGGCGTGCTGCTCGCGCTCGCGGTGCATATGCTGGGCGCGCGCTACGGGCTCGACCTCGGCGGTCTCTGGCGCGCCGACACGCATGAGTTCATCCCGGCCGGCGCGGCGATCGCCTGGTGGCTGATCGCCACCGTCGGCTTTTCCGGCGGCTATTTCACGGCATCATTGATGCAGAGCGCCGTCTCCGGCCAGATCCCGCAACGGATGCGCCAATTCCTGATCGCGGTCGGCGTGCTGCTGCTCGCGGGCGCGGGCCAGGCGGCCTCGGCACCGAGCCCTATCCCAACGGTCTCGGGTGTCCTGGCCGGGCTCGCTGCGCTGTGCCTCGGCGCTGTGATGGCATTTTGCGGCGCGCATTTTGCGTTGCGCCGCGGCTAGGCCATCACGCCGACGCGCGTAGCCTCGGCCGGTCCAGCATGATCGCGATATCGGAAGCAGGCCGCGGCTTGCTGAACAGATAGCCTTGTGCCTGGGTACAGCCTTCACGCCGGAGCAGCTCGAGCTGCGCGTCGTTCTCGACGCCTTCCGCCGTGGTAACGATACCGAGGCTGCGGCCGAGGCCGGTCACAGCGCGGATGATCGCCATGGAATCCTCGCGCGTCGCCAGCTCCGACACGAACGAGCGATCGATCTTGATCTTGTCGAACGGGAAGCTGCGCAAATAGCTCAGCGACGAATAGCCGGTGCCGAAATCGTCGAGCGAGATCCGCACGCCCATCGCGCGTAGCTCGTGCAGGGTCGTCAGCGTCGCCTCGCTGTTCTGGAGCAGCACCGATTCGGTGATCTCGAGCTCGAGGCGGCGCGCATCAAGTCCCGAGAGGGCCAGCGCCTCGGTCACCGATGCGATCAGGTTCGGGCTCTTGAACTGCACCGGCGACAAGTTGACGGCGACGTCGACATCGTCGGGCCAGGTCGCCGCGTCGGTGCAGGCGGAGCGCAGCACGAACTCGCCGAGCTGAACGATGAGCCCGGTCTCCTCGGCCAGCGGGATGAAGCTGATGGGCGCGATCAGCCCGCGCTGCGGGTGGTTCCAGCGCAGCAGCGCCTCGAAGGCGACGACGCGGCCGCTCGCGACGTCACGGATCGGCTGATAATACGCCATGAACTCGTCGCGTTGCAGCGCCGCGCGCAGATCCATTTCCAGGAGGCGCCGCGCCTGCGCGCGCGCATCCATGCCGGTCTCGAAGAAGCGATAGGTGCCGCGGCCGTCCGCCTTGGCGCGGTAGAGCGCGAGGTCTGCGTTCTTCAGGAGCTCGTCCGGATGGCTGCCATCCTGCGGCGACAGCGAGATGCCGATCGAGACGCCGATCACGATCTGATGGTCGTCGATCTCGTAAGGCGCCGAGATCACCTCGACCAAGCGCCCGGCAAGCGATCTCGCAGCGGTTTCCTCGGAACGTCCGATCTGGACCACCGCAAACTCGTCGCCGCCGAGCCGCGCCACGGTGTCGTGCTCGCCGACGGTGGCCTTCAGCCTGCGGCCGACTTCCTTTAGCAGCGCATCGCCGATGGGGTGGCCGAGCGAGTCGTTGATGTCCTTGAAGTGATCGAGATCGAGACAAAGCACCGCGAGCTGGTCACCCGAATTGGTCCGGCGCAGCCCATGCTCGAGTTGTTCGTGGAACAGCACGCGGTTCGGCAGGCTGGTCAGCGCATCATGGCGCGCCATGTGCGAGATCTTGGCCTGCGCCTCCAGCCATTCGGTGATGTCCTCGAAAGTGGCGACCCAGCCGCCGCCCTGCATCGGCTGGTTGACCACCCGGATGGAGCGGCCGAACCGGTTGACGACGTCGGTCGTGGTGCGCCCCTCCCGCGCGTCGGCGACAAGGCGGGCGAAGAATTCATCCGCGTCGCCCTGCCACTGGCCCTTCGCCTGCTCTTCCCTAAGTACGTCGACCAAAAGGCGGCCCGTGAGCAGGATGTCGGTGCGACGGAGCATCGCGGCATAGCGCTCGTTGAACAGGATGATCTTGCCGTTCGCGTCGAACATGCACAGTCCTTGCGACATGTTCTCGAGTGCGCTGTCCAGCACGATCTGCTGGCGCCCCAGTTCGCCCTTGGCGCGGCGATCGAGCAGCGCGGCCACGAGCGCAATCGCGATGATCGCAACCGCAGCGCTGGCGGTGAGGAAGGACAGCGAGGCCGGCGGGATGGAGAGCCCGCTGATCGCGCGGGTCGGGTCCGGCGTCAGCAGCACCGCGCCCATCGCGGTGAAATGATGCGCGACGATGGCAAGCGTCAGCAGCGCAGTCGCGCTGAGCGCATGGGAGAGGTCGTCGCGCCGCGCGGCGATGAACAATGCGAAGCCCGCAAAGACGATTCCGAACAGCACCGAGGCGGCAACCGTGCTTCCGATCCAGGCCACGCGCGCCGGAATCTCCAGCGCCGCCATGCCGGTGTAGTGCATCGCCGCGACACCAGAGCCGACAATCGCGCCGCCGAGGGCGATCCACACCGGGCGCGAGGACGATACCGCGATGCTCAGCCCCACGAAGGTCACGGAGATCGCAAGGATCAAAGAGAGGAGCGTTACCGGGATGTTGTAGGCGCCGGCACCGCCCGGCCCGTAGGCGAGCATCGCGATGAAATGCGTCGCCCAGATACCGCATCCGCTGACGACGGCATCCAGGGCGATCCAGACCAGACGCCCGGGCCCCTGCGTCGCGCGTGCGCGTTGAAACAGGCTGATTGCCGCCGCGCTGGCGAGCAGACACACCGCAGCGCCAAGCGCGACCAGTCGCCAATCGTGCTCGTCGGTGAGACAGAAGAGAACTTGATACATCGCCGGCCCCTATCGACCGGCACTTGAGCCGACAGAGATGGAAGATTGGTAACTGGCTCCAAACCTGCTCCGGGAATGGTGAATGGGAGATGTGTGCGTTCGCTCGCATTGTTCATCCTCGCGCCGGCGCGCCGACGCCGATAACGGCGGCGGCGATCAGCAAGACCGCCGCCGAAATGACCAGCGACAGATGCAGTCCGGTCATGAACGCACGGTCAGACGCCACCAGCGAACCGAACAGAGCAACGCCGAGCACACTGCCGGTCTGCCGCGTCGCGTTCAGGACGCCGGCCGCGATGCCGGAACGCGCCTTCTCGACGCTGCCGAGCAGCGTTGACGTCAGCGGCGGCACCAGTAGGCCGAGCCCGCCGCTGATCGCGATCGTCTGCGCGCAGATCGCCCAATAGCTGGTCCCGGCTTCGATCCAGAGCAGGCCGAGACAGCCGATTGCCGAGATGCAGGCGCCGAGGACGATGGTCGGGCACGGGCCGATGCGCTCGGCCAGGCGCGGCGCCAGCAGATTGACCGGCAGAACCGCCGCCATCATCGGCACGAAGGCAAGCCCGGTCCACCATGCCGACAGCCCGTTGATCCTCTGGAAATACAGGCTGAGCACGAAGATCAGGCCGTAGATCGCGATGTTCACCAGCAGTCCCACGAACGAGGTCAGCGTGAACAGCCGCTGGCCGAACAATGACAGCGGCAGCATCGGCTGCGCCGCCCGGCTCTCACGCCAGACAAAGAGCACGGCGAGAATGATGGCTCCGACAAAGGCTGCGATCACGGCCGGATGGTCCCAGCCGAGCGCCCCGCCTTCGATGATTGCTCCGGCAAGCGCGCCCAGCGCACCGATCGCGGCCAGCTGGCCAGGCAGATCGATCTCGCGCGAGCGCGCCCGCGTGGCCTCGCTGGCATAACGCCAGCTCAGCCACAGGCCCGCGAGCCCGATCGGCAGATTGACCAGGAAGATCGCGCGCCAGCCGACCAGCGTGATCAACGCGCCCCCGACAAGGGGGCCGGCGGTGAGTGCAAGGCTTGCTCCGGCGGCCCAGACCGCGACGGCGCGGCCGCGCTCGCGGTCGTCCGCATAGGCATGATTGAGCAGGGCAAGAGAATTCGGCACCAGGATCGCCGCCGCAAGGCCCTGAACCAGCCGTGCTGCGATCAGCACGACCGCATTGGGCGACAGCGCACAGGCGAGCGAGGCCGCGGTGAAGATGGCGAACCCCGCCATGAAGACGCGCTTGGCGCCGATCCGGTCACCCAGCGCACCGGCCGTGAGGATGAAGGCGGCAAACGCGATGGTGTAGGCGCTGACCACCCATTGCAGCTCGGCGACCCCGCCGCCGAGCGCCCTGCCCATTGCATCGAGCGCGGTGTTGACGATGGTCACGTCGAGCTGCACCACGCCATAGCCGAGGCTCATGGCGGCAAGGGTGAGGGAGGTTGCAAGATGCGAGCGGGCCCGCGGCGCAGCACTCGCGTTGTCTAAGGTTCGGTGTTTGATAATGTTTGCTCGCATGCTGCCACCTCGCTTGCAGCCCCATGCGAAATATACCCATCCGGCGTGCCGTCATGTTTCGACAATGGCCGAATGATGGATGTGGCTGTGCCCGGCCGCCACCCATAAAGTGCATCGCCCGTCTTGTGCGCAGTGGCGCACTGGGATGACGCCGGAAATAAGACGCCGCGCGGACCATCGCGCGGCGTCGTCGTCTTAGCTCCGTCTTGCCTCAGCTTGCCGCGCGCAGATTCACCTTGCTCTCGGCGAGCGTCGTCAGCTTCTTGTCGGTCGCCTTCTCCTCCTCAAGCGTCTTGGCGAGCACCGCCGCGCAATCATTGCGGCCGAGCTGCTTGGCCCAGGCGATCAGGCTGCCGTAGCGGGCGATCTCGTAATGCTCAGCGGCTTGGGCCGCATTGATCAGCGCCGCGTCGAGCACGGCCTTGTCGGCAACTTCGCCCGCCGTCTCGTCGGCTTCCTCGATGATGCCGTCGATCGCCGGGCAGTCGATCGCCTTCACGGCGACGCCGTGCATCTTGAACACTTCCTCGAGACGCGCCACGTGCTGCTTGGTTTCTTCAAGGTGCGTCAAAAAGCCCTGTTTCAGCTGCGGATCGGTGGCCTTGCTGGCCATTTTCGGCAGCGCCTTGGTGAGCTGCTGCTCGGCGTAATAGACATCCTGGAGCTGGTGCACGAACAGGTCGTTCATGGTTTTGATGTCTTTTGTGAACAGTCCCATCGTTCCGGTCCTCTCGGTTCGGGAACACGACGGGCATCGGCCTGCAAGAAAGGCCGCCTGTTCCGCCATGTCCGGTTGCTGATGGGGCCTAACGAGCACGCGGCACCGACGTTCCAAAACACCCGCCGCTTGCGCTGGAACAATGCCGACGGCGCCAGGATTTGAAACCATCCTCCTTAAACACGAATGCGCTTTCCGAACCGCACGTCACGACTCATATGCTTAACGCGCGTCGGATGTGAACCACATATGACAAAAGTGGCTGGTCCAACGCAGAACCTATTGTTGTCAAGGGCTGCACAAGCCGCTGTTTTTGCCTTAAATGAGCTGGATCATGCCAAGCGATCGACGCCTGCCCTTTGGCCGTCATCGTACCCGCACTGGCCAATGCCTGGCCGGATCGGTCTTGCCCCCCGCCGGGAGGATGAATGCACGGACTGCTGCCCGCGCTGAAACGCGGCTTCAATAGATGGATTGGCTGGCGACGGCTCGGCATTGCCGCGAGCGTCTTCATCATTGCCTTCGCAATCACCACGCTGGTGCGGACCCTCAAGGGCATCGATACCGGAGTTATCTTGACGGCGTTGACCGAGATTCCTCGCGGGAATATCGGGCTGGCGGCGATCTGCGTCTTCTTTGCGTTCTGCACGCTGACCTTCTACGACTTTTTCGCGCTGCGAACGATCGGCAAGAAGCACGTGCCTTATCGCATCGCGGCGCTCTCCAGCTTCACGTCCTATTCGATCGGCCACAACATCGGCGCTACCGTCTTCACCGGCGGAGCGATCCGCTTCCGGATCTATTCGGATTACGGGCTGAACGCGATCGACGTCGCCAAAATCTGCTTCCTGTCGGGCCTGACCTTCTGGCTCGGTAACATCTTCGTGCTCTCGATCGGCATGGCCATCCATCCGGGTGCGGCGTCGTCGATGGATCAGCTGCCGTCGTCGATCAACCGGTTGATCGCGCTCGGCGGCCTCGCCTCGATCGGCGCTTATCTGGTCTGGCTCTGCATGGGTGAGAAGCGGCGCGAGCTCGGCCAGAAGGGCTGGAAGGTGGTGCTGCCCTCGGCGCCCCTGACGCTGGTGCAGATCCTGATCGGCGTGATCGATCTCGGCTTCTGCGCTACGGCGATGTACCTGCTGATGCCGGCCAATCCACCGATCGACTTCATGTCGCTCGCCGTTGTGTTCATCCTGGCAACGCTGCTCGGCTTTGCCAGCCATGCGCCGGGCTCGATCGGCGTATTCGATGCCGCCATGCTGGTGGCGCTCCCCGAATTCGGCCGCGAGGAGCTTCTGGCGACGCTGCTGGTGTTCCGCATCCTCTATTTCGTGATCCCGTTCGGCCTCGCCATCTCCATCATGGGCACGCGCGAGCTCTGGATGAACGTGGTCGCGCCGTGGCAGGAGCGGCGGCGGCTGGCGGAGGCCTGCACCCAGGCCAACCTGCCCAAGCAGGTGGCCGCGATGGAGCGCGAGCGTGCGCTGCGGCAGGCCGGCAAGCGGTAGGCCACTCAGACAAAGGTTGCGGGCGGGGCAGCTATCCCCTCTTATTTCCGCCTCAACTTTGCCGTTGAACACGCGGGCCATGATCCCACCCTTCTTTCGCACCCTCTCCGCAGGCGCCCTGCTGCTTGCCGGGATTCTGACCGCTTTGCCGCTCGAGCGCGCTGCCGCTCAGGACGCCGGCGCCATGCAGATCAGCTGGGAGGTGCGCAACCGCTTCCGCCTGTTCCGCGAAGAGCGCGATTTCCTGCTCCATGTCGAGAATGCGCGCAACCGCAGCATCCTGGCCGCCGAGCAGTCGCTGGAGCTCCAGAGCGAGGGCCGCGGCTGGGCCCGCAACATGGTCAACCGGCTCTGCATCGACCTCCAGGGCCGGGTCAACCAGCCCTGCACCCGCGACAACGTCAAGGAGAACTACATCACCCCGATCGATCATCCCGTCACTGTGCGCCTCCTCGGCGCAGTGCCGGTCGGCGCCACCTGCGCCTGGTCGTTCGATGACGGCGACGGGCCGCAAGCGTCGACCTTCGATTGCGCCGAGCCGGTCAATTTGCGCGTCCGTTACGGCAAGCAGACGGTCGCGACCGTCGACGTCTCCTCCGGCTCCGATCCGACCCAGCGGGTCCAGGCTGAGATCCAGGTTCGCGACATTTTCGTTGCCGGCCTCGGGGACAGTATCGCCTCGGGCGAAGGCAATCCGGACCGGCCGCTGGCGCTGTCGGACGAAGGTTTCTGCTTCCGCTCCTATCTCGGCACCGCCGGCGCGCAGTACTATCGGCCGAGCCGCGCCGGCTTCAAAGGCGGCCGCGCCTGCGAGGCGCCGGACACGCTCGCCAACTGGCAACGCTACAGTGCGCTCTGGTTCAACGCGCCCTGTCACCGCTCGCTCTACAGCTATCAGGCCCGCACCGCGCTGGCGCTCGCGGTGCGCTACACCCACATCGCCGTGACCTTCCTGCCGCTCGCCTGCACCGGCGCCGGCATCGGCGAC
This sequence comes from Bradyrhizobium sp. 153, assembly GCF_023073835.1. Classification (NCBI taxonomy): domain Bacteria; kingdom Pseudomonadati; phylum Pseudomonadota; class Alphaproteobacteria; order Hyphomicrobiales; family Nitrobacteraceae; genus Bradyrhizobium; species Bradyrhizobium sp. 153. The sequence goes on from NZ_JADPKH010000023.1 coordinate 68,643, forward strand.
GGACTGCTCGGCTCGCAGCGCGCCCGCGAATGCCCGCCCGGCAAGACCGGCGTCTGCAACACCAGCGTGAACGCGCAGGTCGCCGAGCTGCGCGAAGCGCTCACCGCGGCGAAGAAACGCCAGCCCGACCGCACGCTCGATCTCGTGCTGCTCTCGGTGGGCGCCAACGACGTCTATTTTTCCGGCCTCGTCGCCGACGTCATCGTCGACACCGCGACCGAGCGCGCACTGTTCCGCCGCTCCGGCGTGATGGCGAGCGTCGACGATTCCCGCGATGCGCTGGCGCGCGAGCTGCCGCAGAATTTCGTCAAGCTGCGCGAGGCGCTGAAGCCGCTGGTCGGCGGCGACCTCTCACATGTGGTCTATGTCTCCTACGCCAACCCGGCGCTCGCCGACGGCGGCGTGCCCTGCCGCGGCGGCCGTGGCGGCTTCGACATCCATCCATCCTTCAATGCCGATCCGCAGCGCCTCGCCCGGGTCTCCACCTTCGTCGACACCGAATTCCTGCCGCAGCTGAAGGGGCTCGCCACCTGTACCCGGGGCGCGCTCTGCCGCGATCCCGAAGCCGACCGCATGACCTTCGTCGATGCGCACCAGGCCGCGTTCGCCGATCACGGCTTCTGCGCCCATTCCGGCAACGATCCCGAATTCGACCGCACCTGCTTTGCCGAGAACGGCCAGAGCTTCAATCCCGACATCGTGACGGCGGCGAGTCAGCCGATGCTGTGCGGTCGCGGCGCCTCGGAATATCGCGCCTACCTGCCCCGTGCCCGCTGGATCCGCGACGCCAACGATAGCTATTTTGCTGCGATGACCTATCCGCAAGGATTGCCGGCCGCGAGCCAGCCGACCGACATCCACGACGCCACCTGGGGCGTGCTCTCCGCCGTCTATGGCGGCGCCGTGCATCCAAGCGCCGAAGGCCACGCCGCGATGGCCGATGCCGCACTGCCTGCCGCGAGCGCCGTGCTCGGGCTGGATGCAGTGCCGCCAAGCGTGACGCGCGGATTTCTGCCGCAGCTACTTCCGAGCGCGCGGCAGTAGGACGACGACGAGCTCTCTCCTCCCTGTCATTGCGGGCGCAGCGAAGCACTCCAGAGTCCCTCCTCGGCAAGATTCTGGATTGCTTCGCGGAGCCTGTCATCGGGCCGCGCTTCGCGCGGACCCGTTGGCTCGCAGCTTGGCCCACACTCTCGGTGTCGTCGCCCGCGCGGGCAGGCGATCCAGTACTCCGAGGCGGTTGTGATTGAACCGAGAAGCCGCGGCGTACTGGATGTCCGCCTTCGCGGGGAATGACCGCGGGTTGCCTCGTGTAGTGCGCCGTAGCCAAACTGCGCTCGCGCGTTCTCGTCACGTCGCATCGTTCGCCTTATCTGCCGTTCCATCAATCCAAAAACGGCATCGATCGATACCCCCTTGAACTTGGACACTTTGCCGCGCGCGCCTCTAGGAGTCGCCTTGAGGAAATGTTCGAGTTCTAAGGAGGCGCGTGATGAGCGCAGTGGTGTCCGCAGCGGACGTGAGGAGGTCTCGCGTCAGGCTGTTCATCGTGACCATGTTGATCCTGGTCACCACCGTCAATTATGCCGACCGCGCCACGCTGTCGATCGCGGGCCCCGCACTCTCCAAGGAGCTGCATCTCGATCCGGTTGCGATGGGCTACATCTTCTCGGCGTTCGGCTGGTCCTATGTGATCGCGCAGGTGCCGGGCGGCTGGCTGCTCGACCGCTACGGCTCGCGCCTCGTCTATGCCTTCAGCATCATCGTCTGGTCGATCTTCACGATGATGCAGGGCTGGGTCGGCTTTTTCAGCGCCGGCACCGCGATCGTCGTGCTGTTCGCGTTACGCTTCCTGGTCGGTATCGCCGAAGCGCCCTCCTTCCCCGCCAATGCGCGCATCGTCGCGGCCTGGTTTCCGGGCAACGAGCGCGGCACCGCGTCGGCGTTCTTCAATTCGGGGCAGTATTTCGCGACCGTGATCTTCGCGCCGCTGATGGGCTGGATCGCGCACGCCTACGGCTGGCGCTTCGTGTTCTTCGTGATGGGCGCGCTCGGCATCGTCATGGGCCTCATCTGGATCAAGACCATCTACGGCCCGAAGGAGCATCCTTCGATCAACGATGCCGAGTTCGACTACATCAAGGAGGGCGGCGCGCTGGTCGATCTCGACGCGCCCAAGGACGATCTGAAGCAGGAGCGCGCGCCTCAATCCGGCTCCGGGTGGGACCACATCCGCCAGTTGCTCTCCAACCGCATGATGCTCGGCGTCTATCTCGGCCAGTATTGCATCAATACGCTGACCTATTTCTTCCTGACCTGGTTTCCGGTCTACCTCGTCAAGGAGCGTGGGCTCTCGATCCTGCAAGCCGGCTTCGTCGCCACTCTCCCGGCGCTGTGCGGCTTCATCGGCGGCGTGCTCGGCGGCATCATCTCCGACGCCATCCTGCGCAAGACGGGCTCGCTCACCTTGGCGCGCAAGATCCCGATTGTCGGCGGCATGCTGCTGTCGATGTCGATCATCGCCTGCAATTATGTCGACGGACAGGCGTTCGTGGTCGGCTTCATGGCGCTCGCCTTCTTCGGCAAGGGCATCGGCGCGCTCGGCTGGGCGGTCGTCTCCGACACCTCGCCGAAGGACGCCGGCGGCGTCTCCGGCGGCCTGTTCAATACGTTCGGCAATCTCTCCTCGATCACCACCCCGATCGTGATCGGCTACATCCTGGCCGCAACCGGTTCGTTCAACGGCGCCCTGGTGTTCGTTGGTCTCAACGCGCTGGTGGCGGCGTTCGCCTATCTCGTGATCGTCGGCAAGATCGAGCGGGTGGTGCTCAAACGTTCCTCCTGAGAGCTCCGAGCAATCGGAGCGGACCAGGCAACTCAACGGCGGCTTAATCAGCCGCCGTCTTTGTTTTGGGGGTGATCGATGCTAGAAGTGGCGGGGAAACGCCTTATCCATCTAAGGCATGTATCGATGTTCGACCTCAACCAGCTCCGCTGTTTCGTCACGGTGGCGGAGGAATTGCATTTCGGCCGCGCCGCCGCGCGGCTGAACATGACCCAGCCGCCTTTGTCGCGGCAGATCCAGGTGCTCGAGCACATCATCGATGCGCCGCTTCTGGAGCGTACCAGCCGCTCGGTGCGCCTGACGCCCGCGGGGCGCAGCTTCCTGCCGGAGGCGCGGCGCATCCTCAAGCTTGCGGAAAGCGCCTCGCAGGTCGCCCGCCGCATCGCGCTCGGCAAGACCGGCTCGCTGAAGATCGGCTTCACGGCCGCCGCGGCCTACGGCTTCCTGCCTGAGCTCGTCGCCGCCTGCCGCGCAAAGCTGCCTGAAGTGGACTTCTCGCTGAAGGAGATGGTGTCCGGCGACCAGTTCGAGGCGCTGACCTCGGGCCAGATCGATGCCGGCCTGCTGAGGCCGCCGATCGCGCGTCCAGAGCTTGCCAGCCGCCGCGTCGTCGCGGAGCCCCTGCTCGCCGCGATCCCGAAGAAGCATCCGCTGGCGAACGCCGACAGCGTCACCATCAAGGATTTCGACGACCAGCCCTTCGTGATGTATTCGCCTTACGAGAGCCGCTACTTCCACGACCTGCTGGTGGCGCTGTTCACGCGCGCCGACGTGCTGCCGCGCTATGTCCAGCATCTCAGCCAGATCCATTCGATCCTCGCCATGGTGCGCGCCGGCCTCGGCCTCGCCATCGTGCCGGCGGCGGCGGCGAGCCTGAAGATCTCCGACGTGCGGCTGCGGCCGCTGAAGCTGCGCACCCGCCTTCCGGTCGAGCTCTTCATGGTCTGGCGCCGCGACGACGAGAATCCGTTGCTCTCGGCCCTCGTCAAAATCGCCGGTGAATTGTCCTCCGCGGAGGTGACAGAGGATTGATGCTCAATCTGCATCAGTCGATATAGGCTTTGGCTTGGACGCGCATCGAACGGTCTCCTAAACACCGGCGCATGGACGCGCAGGCTTGCGTCCTCCACAACACGCACGAAGGGAGCCGCGCCCATGAGCAAGATGACCCCGCAGGAAATGGCCCAGAAGATCGGATCTGGCCTCCTGTCCTTCCCCGTCACGCCGTTCAGGGCTGACTACTCCTTCGACGAGGCGACCTATCGCACCAATATGGACTGGCTGTGCGGCTATGACGTCGCCGGCCTGTTCGCCGCCGGCGGCACCGGTGAGTTCTTCTCGCTGACGCCGACCGAGGTTCCGCAAATCGTCAAGATCGCCGTCGAGGAGACCAAGGGCCGCGTGCCCGTGCTCGCCGGCACCGGCTACGGCACCGCGATCGCCTGCGAAATCGCCGTTGGTGCCGAGAAGGCCGGCGCCGACGGCCTGTTGCTGCTGCCGCCCTATCTCACGCATGCCGAGCAGGAGGGTCTCGCCGCCCACGTCGAGGCAGTCTGCGCCGCCGTGAAGATCGGCGTCATCGTCTACAACCGCGACAACGCCATTCTCCAGCCCGACACGCTGGCTCGCCTTGCCGAGCGCTGCCCGAACCTCGTCGGCTACAAGGACGGCATTGGCGACATCGAGCTGATGACCCGCGTCTACACCAAGCTCGGCGACCGCCTGACCTATATCGGCGGCCTGCCGACCGCGGAGACCTTCGCGCTGCCCTATCTCGACATGGGCGTGACGACCTATTCCTCGGCAGTGTTCAACTTCGTGCCGGAATTCGCCACCAGCTTCTACGCGGCCGTGCGCAAGCGCGACCACCAGACGATCCACGCCGGCCTGAAGAACTTCATCCTGCCGCTGATCGCGATCCGCAACCGCAAGAAGGGCTATGCAGTCTCGATCATCAAGGCCGGCATGAAGGTGATCGGCCGCGACTCCGGCCCGGTCCGTCCGCCGCTGACCGATCTCGCCGAGCAGGAGGTGGCGGAACTGACCGCGCTAGTAAAGAATCTGCCCGCCATCCGATCGACACAACAGGCAGCAGAATAACGAACGATAATAGAGAGGAGCGTGCGATGGTCCAGACGGAGATCTCTGGCGCACCGGTCGTCACGGCGATGCAGGTGATCCCGGTCGCGGGCCGCGACAGCATGCTCCTGAATTTGAGCGGCGCACATGCGCCGTTCTTCACCCGCAACATCGTCATCCTCACCGACAATTCAGGTCATACCGGCGTCGGTGAGGTGCCCGGCGGGCAGAAGATCTGGCAAACGCTCCAGGACGCCCGCGATCTGGTGATCGGCAAGACCGTCGGCGCCATGAACAACATCCTCGCCGACGTCCGCACCGCTTTCGCCGACCGCGACGCCGGCGGCCGCGGCAAGCAGACGTTCGACCTGCGCGTCATGATTCACGCGGTCACGGCGATCGAATCCGCGCTGCTCGATTTGCTCGGCCAGCATCTGGGCCTGCCCGTCGCGGCGCTGCTCGGCGAAGGCCAGCAGCGCAAGAGCGTCGAGATGCTCGGCTACCTCTTCTTCGTCGGCGACCGGCGCAAATCCCGCCTGCCCTATGTGGAAGGCGAGACCGGCAAGGCGGAATGGTTCAACCTCCGCCACCAGGAGGCGATGACGCCGGAGAGCGTGGTGCGGCTCGCCGAGGCCACCCACGACCATTACGGCTTCGCCGATTTCAAGCTCAAGGGCGGCGTGCTCCCCGGCGAGCAGGAGATCGAGGCGGTCACCGCCATCGCAAAACGCTACCCGAGCGCGCGCGTCACGCTCGATCCCAACGGCGCCTGGTCGCTCGATCAGGCTGTCCGGCTTTGCAAGGACATGCACGGCATCCTCGCTTACGCCGAGGACCCCTGCGGCGCCGAGGCCGGCTTTTCCGGCCGCGAGATCATGGCCGAGTTCCGCCATGCCACGGGCTTGCCGACCGCGACCAACATGATCGCGACCGATTGGCGGCAGCTTTCCCATGCGCTGCGCCTCGGCTCGGTGGATATTCCGCTGGCCGATCCCCATTTTTGGACCATGCAAGGCTCGGTGCGCGTCGCCCAGACCTGCCGCGACAATGGTCTGACCTGGGGCTCGCACTCCAACAACCATTTCGACATTTCGCTCGCCATGTTCACCCATGTCGGCGCTGCCGCACCCGGCAAGGTCACCGCGATCGACACCCACTGGATCTGGCAGGACGGCCAGGCGCTCACCAAGGAGCCGCTCCAGATCAAGGGCGGCAAGATTGCCGTCCCCGACAGACCTGGTCTGGGTATCGAAATCGACAGGGCCGCCATCGACGCCGCGCATGACCTCTACAAGCAGCATGGACTTGGCGCCCGGGATGACGCTATTGCCATGCAGGACCTGATCCCCGGCTGGACCTTCGACGACAAGCGTCCCTGCCTCGTTCGCTAAGAAACTCAGGCATGATCCCGGAAAAGTGGGTACCGGTTTTCCGAGAGGGATCATGCCCCTAAATGACTTGGAGGAATACATGACTGCGATCCTGAAGAACTTCATCGGCGGCGAATGGGTCGACGGCTCCGGCGTCACCAGGAATATCAACCCCTCCAACACCAACGATCTCGTCGGCGAATATGCCAAGGCCGACAAGGCGCAGACCGAAAAGGCGATCGCCGCCGCCAAGGCCGCCTTCCCCGCCTGGGCGCGTTCGACGCCGCAGGAGCGCTATGACGCGCTGAACAAGATCTCTCTGGAAATCCTGGCCCGCAAGGAAGAGCTCGGCCGCCTGCTCGCGCGCGAGGAAGGCAAGACGCTGCCGGAAGGCATCGGCGAAGTCGCCCGCGCCGGCCAGATTTTTGCGTTCTTCGCCGGCGAAGCGCTGCGCCTGATCGGCGAGAAGGGCGCCTCGGTGCGTCCCGGCCTCGACGTCGAGCTCACCCGCGAGCCGATGGGCGTCGTCGGCATGATCACGCCCTGGAATTTCCCGATCGCGATCCCCGCCTGGAAGATCGCGCCGGCGCTCTGCTACGGCAACACCGTGGTGTTCAAGCCGGCCGAGCTGGTGCCGGGCTCGGCGCACGCGCTGTCCGAGATCATCACCCGCTCCGGCATTCCCGCCGGCGTATTCAACCTTGTCGTCGGCTCGGGCTCGGTGGTCGGCCAGACCCTGCTCGAACACCCGGACGTCGCCGCGATTTCCTTCACCGGTTCGGTTCAGACCGGCCGCAAGATCGCGCAGGCCTGCGTGCTGTCGAATCCGATGAAGAAGTTCCAGCTCGAGATGGGCGGCAAGAACCCGCTGGTCGTGCTCGACGATGCCGACCTCAAGACCGCCGTCGAGGTCGCCGTCAACGGCGCCTATTTCTCGACCGGCCAGCGCTGCACTGCTTCCTCCCGTCTGATCGTCACCGAAGGCATCCACGACCGCTTCGTCGCCGCGATGGCCGAGCGCCTGAAGGGCCTGTCGGTGGACGACGCGCTCAAGGCCGGCGTGCATATCGGCCCCGTCGTCGACCAGAGCCAACTCGATCAGGACCTGCGCTACATCAAGATCGGCCAGGACGAGGGCGCCAAGCTTGCGTGGGGCGGCGAGTTGCTCAAGCGCGAGACGCCCGGCCACTACCTCCAGCCGGCGCTGTTCACCGAAGCCAACAACAATATGCGCATCGCGCGCGAGGAAATCTTCGGACCCGTCGCCGCCGTGATCCGCGCCAAGAACTACGAAGAGGCGCTGGCGATCTCCAACGACACCGAGTTCGGCCTCGCTTCGGGCATCTGCACCACCAGCCTGAAATACGCCTCGCACTACAAGCGCAACAGCGAGTCCGGGATGGTGATGGTCAATCTGCCGACCGCCGGCGTCGACTATCACGTGCCGTTCGGCGGCCGGAAGGGCTCGAGCTACGGCGCCCGCGAGCAGGGCTCCTATGCGCGCGAGTTCTACACCACGGTGAAGACGGCTTATACCTTCCCTGGCTGATAGGCCGGGATCGCGCCGCAAGCGTAGGTGCCCACCTCTCCCTTTGGGAGAGGTGAGCGAAAGCACGGCTTCTCCCGTTCTTGAGGAAAGCGTATGGACCAGTCAGTCGCAGCGAAAGAGCAACCCCGCTACATCAAGCTCAACGAGCGCGACAATGTTGCGATCGTCGTCGATGATTTCGGGCTTCCCGTCGGCTCCCGCTTCGCCTGCGGGCTGACGCTGCGCGCTTTCGTGCCGCAGGGGCACAAGACCGCGCTGGTCGACATCGCACAAGACGCGCCGATCATCCGCTACGGCGAGGTGATCGGCTACGCGCTGTCGCCGATCCTGGCCGGCGAATGGGTGGATGAAGCCCGCATCCGCATGCCGGAAGCCCCTTCCCTCGACAAGCTCGAAATCTCGACCGCCGTGCCCGCGCCGCTGCCGCCGCTCGAAGGTTTCACCTTTGAGGGCTATCGCAATCCCGACGGCTCGGTCGGGACCAAGAACATCCTCGGCATCTCCTCCTCCGTGCAATGCGTCAAGGGCACGATGGAATATGCGGTGAAACGCATCCGCGCCGAGCTGTTGCCGAAGTACCCGAACGTCGACGACGTCGTCCCCCTCACCCACGCCTATGGCTGTGGCGTCGCCATCACCGCGCCCGACGCGGTGGTGCCGATCCGCACGCTGCAGAACATCGCGCTCAATCCGAATTTCGGCGGCGAGATTCTGGTCGTCGGGCTTGGCTGCGAGAAGCTCGCGCCGGAGCGGCTGGTGCCGGAAGGCGTCAGCGATGCGATCGTGCGCATGCAGGACGAGGCCTTCGATGGCTTTGGTGCGATCGTCGATGCGATCATGACCCAGGCCGAGGCGCGGCTGAAGGTGCTCAACACGCGCGAGCGCGAGACCTGCCCGGCCTCCGACCTCGTGATCGGCCTGCAATGCGGCGGCAGCGACGCGTTCTCCGGCGTCACCGCCAATCCCGCCGTCGGCTTCGCCGCGGACCTGTTGGTGCGTGCCGGTGCCACCGTGATGTTCTCGGAAGTCACAGAGGTGCGCGACGCCATCCAGCTGCTCACGCGACGCGCCATCAACGAGGACGTCGGCCGCGCGCTGGTGCGCGAGATGGCCTGGTACGATTCTTATCTTGCCCGCGGCGGCGCCGATCGCAGCGCCAACACCACGCCCGGCAACAAGAAGGGCGGCCTTGCCAACATCGTCGAGAAGTCGCTGGGCTCGATCGTCAAGTCCGGATCGTCCGCCATCACCGGCGTGCTTTCGCCCGGCGAGAAGGCGAGTCAGAAAGGCATGCTGTTCGCGGCAACTCCTGCCTCCGACTTCATCTGCGGCACGCTCCAGCTCGCCTCCGGCATGACGCTGCAGGTGTTCACCACCGGCCGCGGCACGCCCTACGGCCTGGCGGCTGCGCCCGTCATCAAGGTCGCAACCCGCAGCGAACTCGCGCGGCGCTGGAAGGACCTGATCGACTTCGACGCCGGCCGCATCGCCACCGGCGAAAAAACCATCGAGGAAACCGGCTGGGACCTGTTCCGCCTGATCCTCGACGTCGCCAGCGGCCGGACAAAACCGTGGTCGGACCGCTGGGGCATCCACAACGATCTCACGCTGTTCAATCCGGCGCCGGTGACCTGAAGAAAGCGATCCACGAAACGATCTTGAAACTGAACCCTGAAGCGTTTCGTCTTCCTTTCACCGCCGCTACCCATCGAAGACTTACCGCGTTCACGTCATGCTGCCCGGCATGAAGCAGCGCACGCGCGGATGGCCGTCGATATAGTGTTTCCACACCATGGTGCGGCCGATCTTGTTCGGCACGGTGATCACCGCGCCGTCGGGCACCACGACCCATTCGTTGTCGATGCGCACGCGGTAGCGGCCGCGATCGGACTCCCAATCGACGTCGGCGATGACGTAGCCGTCGGCGTCGGTGCAGCATTGTCCGAACTCGCTGTGCAGGCTTTCGAACCAGGGTTTTAGCGGCGAGTTGGCGTAGCGCCCGTCGTCGCGCGCCAGCGCCGATGTGGCCAGCAGCGTCATCAGACCCAGCAGCGGGGCCGCACGCGATATTGCAGATCTCATGTCGTCTCCGCGGATCGAAATCATCGCCGCGAGGGACAACGCCTGCCGTTCGCCCTTCGCGGCTCGGCGAACGGCGTGAAGGACAGCGACTAACCCCCGAACAGCTTTGCGGAGGCTATGCAATTCCAGCGCCAGCGCGCATTCCGGGGAACTACTGGCGGAGGGCGGAAGGATCGACGCGTTGCGGCGGATGCGCACCGTCATCGGGCTCGCCGAAGGCGAGACCCGGTGGCGGGCCGATGATGCCAGTGAATGGGAAAGCAGCCGGGATGATACCCAGCGTGAAGCGCCCTTACTGCTTGGGCGCCGGCGCCACCATCGCGCCGCCCTTCTTCGCCGCAGGTGCCGCCGGCTTCGCGGCGGCGGCCTGCGCAGGGAGATATTTTGCCACGATGGCGGGATCAATCTGCGCGATGTTGGCATCCGGCAGCCGCGTCCAGGTCTCGTCCTTGCCGAGCAGCGCGATGCCAAGATAGCCGCGTAGCGTCAGGGTCTGGCCGTCTGGACTGATCTTCATGTTGGCCTTCCAAATCTGGCCGTCGCGCGGATTGAGCACGTTGCCGCCTTCGTACTTCAAGCCTTCGCGCTTCATGTTGCGGACGAAGGAGATGCCGAGCACCGGCGCGTTCTTGCGGTCGTCCGTGCACTTGGAACAGACCTCGTTCGGATCGTCGCCGGGCCGCGGGAAGGTCTTCGCGATCACGCCTTCGAAGACGCCGTTGCGGTCGATGAAGAGAAACCATCCGACCGTCTTGCCGTCTTCGACCTTCTGCCAGAGCCCCGCCGCCGTAGGCTCGGCGGTCTGTGCCGCAGACGGTGTCACCGCAAGAAGCGACAACGCGAGCGCGAAGAAGGGGAGCAGCCGAGAGCTGGAAAGAAGATTCTGCATTAGATCACCTTGCTATGCCAATCACTTGCTAGCCAGGACTGGATGGCCACAGACTACGGCGATTTCGCGAACGGCTCCAGCACCAGAAACATGGGGCATGGCCTTCCGGCCCCAACCGCTCAGTTGACACCGAGCTTCTTTTGCAGACTGGAGGACGAGGTCGTGTACTGGAACACCAGCCGCTTCTCCGGATAGACGTAGCGATGGGCCTTTTGCGACATCAGCGCGCCCTCGTGGAAGCCGCACAAGATCAGCTTGATCTTGCCGGGATAGGTGTTGATGTCGCCGATTGCGAAGATGCCTGATACGTTGGTCTCGAACGCCGATGTCTCGACCGGCACCAGATTGTTCTCCAGCGCAATGCCCCAGTTCGCGACCGGGCCGAGCTTCATGGTCAGGCCGAAGAAGGGCAGCATGGTGTCGCAGGCAATTTCAGTCATGGTGTTGTCGTTGCCCTTGATGGTGGCACCGGAGAGCTTGCCATCAATGCCGGAGAGCGCCGTGACCTGGCCGAGCCGCAGATCCATCTTGCCGCCTGCGACCAGCGCGCGCATCTGCTCGACGCTGTGGGGCGCGGCGCGAAACTCGTCGCGCCGGTGCAGCAGCGTGATGCGCTTGGCAAGTGGATGAAGATTGAGTGTCCAGTCCAGCGCGGAATCGCCGCCGCCGACGATCAGCACGCTCTTGTCACGAAACGTCTCCATCTTGCGCACGGCGTAGTGCACTGAAGTGCCTTCGTAGGCCTCGATCCCCGGGACGGGCGGGCGCTTGGGCTGGAACGAGCCGCCGCCGGCCGCGATCACCACCACCTTGCATTCGAACACCTTGCCGGCATCGGTGGTGCAGCGGAATGCAGGATCGCCGATCTTCTCCACGGTCTCGACCATCTCGCCGAGATGGAAGGTCGGATGGAAGGGCTTGATCTGCTGCATCAGCGCCTCGGTCAGCCCCTGGCCCGAGACCTGGGGAATGCCGGGAATGTCGTAAATCGGCTTTTCCGGATAGAGCTCGGCGCATTGGCCGCCGACCTTGTCGAGAATGTCGACGAAATGCGCCTTCATGTCGAGAAGGCCAAGCTCGAAGGCGGCGAACAGACCGCACGGGCCGGCGCCAATAATCAGCACATCGGTTTTGATCACGTCGCTCATGTCGTCTCTTTTATCGGTCGTTATCGGTTGGACGGCGCCCCCTTGGGCCGAGGGTGACCCTGCCTGTCTAGCCAACGGGGATGGATCAGGGAAGGCATAAAAGCGGGAGCGCCCCGCAGCCGCACCCACTTGCCGGGTCAAACTAACTGGGCTGTAACGAGCAAGGATATGACGGAGATCAATCGGTGAACGCACCAAGCCACCTCGATACGACGCCGCGCCTGGAAGACTACCCATATCGCCTCAGCGACAACGTGCGCTTCGGCGATCTCGATCCCAACCAGCACGTCAACAACGCCGTCTACGCCACCTATTTCGAGACCGGCCGTGTCACGCTGATGAAGCTCCCGGAATATGGGCTGACGCCGCCGGGTCTTGCCTGGATCATGGTGCGGCTCGACATCCATTTCCGCGCCGAGCTGCACTGGCCGAACACGATCGAGCTTGGCCTCGGCGTGGTCAAGCTCGGACGAACGTCGGTGACCTTCGAGCAGGTCGTATTCTCGCAAGGAAAGTGCATCGCGTCGGCGAATTCGGTCGGCGTGATGATCGACGAAGCGTCGCGGCGGCCGACGCGGCTCACAGCGGAAGTGATCGCAAAGCTGAGACCCTGGCACAAGCGCGGCATCGAGGTCGCGCCGGCGAGGACATAGTTACCTAATCGAGTGGATCAGGCCTGGCGTTCCGGCGTCGCGACGACGAGCCCGTCGAGTTCGTCGGAGACCTTGATCTGGCAGGACAGGCGCGAGTTTGGGCGCACGTCGAAGCCGAAGTCGAGCATGTCCTCTTCCATCGGCGTCGGGTTGCCGACCTTCTCGCGCCAGGCTTCGTCGACATAGACATGGCAGGTCGCGCAGGCACAAGCGCCGCCGCATTCGGCCTCGATGCCCGGAATGCTGTTGCGGATGGCGGCTTCCATCACGGTTGCGCCGTTCTCGATTTCCACCGTGCGGGTTTCGCCCTTGTGGTCGACAAAGTGAATCTTGGCCATGTGTGCTCGTGCTGCCGCGGTGCTTGGAATGAAGGAGGGGTCCCGGCCTGTCCTATAACGGGTCGGTCAGCCCGGCGCCATAGCGTTTTCGGCGCGAGGTGAATCCCGCTTCGCGGGAAGAACACGCGTCAAAACAAAAGAGTAGAACCGGTTCTGACAGTCCGCGCCTTAAGGCTTCAGCATCGCCTCGATCGCGGCGCGAGCCTCGGTTACCGCCTCTTTCAAGGCAGCAAGGGCGTGGGGCCGACCATGGCCGGTCCGGATCGCAGTCTCCAGGCTGCCTGCGGCATCAGCCACGGCAAAGGCGCCGATCCCGCGTGCCGAGCCCTTGAGTTTGTGGGCCAGTGCGCCCGCCTCGGCCGGCAGCGCCGTCATCGCCGCAACTAGGCGGACCGCCTGCTCGGCGAACATCGCCAGCACTTCCCGTTCCAGCTCGGCATCGCCGAGCGTCATGCGGGCGAGGTGATCGAGGTCGAGCGGACTGTCGATGGGTGCAAGCGGGGGCGAGGGCATCCAGTCCATCCGTTGCAGACCCAGGCCCCGGCAGCGCGCGATCGTCCCGCCGGTCCGGCGGTCAGGTTCCTCCTACCCAAGCATGAAAATGGTTAACGAAATGCTTGGGCCGTTTTACGCAATTCCGCCGATTTGTTGACGAGAAGTTGCCGCAATTGGCGAAGTTCGGTGGAGAATTGCATTTAGTGCTAAGGCGTTACGGCGCGATCCTGTTAACGATGATTAACATTGTCTTAATCGCAGGCATTTCATTCGCGACGCTCTGCCAATAGGATGTTGCAGAAATTGGCGGACAAGCCGTCCGGGTGGGGACGGCTCGGAGATCCGCGCAAGCGGCATGATCCGGTCTGTGGGCTTGCGTATCGCGCAGGGCTCGCGGGGGGACGCGTACAAGTAACGAGGGCTCGGACTGAACATGGCGAACACTCCGAAAAAGGCCAAAGACCCCACAGAAGTTGCGCTTTCTGCGATCCAGGAAGCCCTGAACATCAGTGACACCGCTGCGGATACCAGCCGCAACGCCGCGATGCGCAACGAGACGGTGCCTCCGGTGGGGCCGCCCGCGCCTCCGGACTTCGACGAGCCGAGCTTCGAGCCGCGCCCCGCCGCCAACGAACGAGCAACCGCGTTCGACCCGATCGAGGAGCCGCGCACCTCGCGCCGCGCCGCCAATGACGACCGTGAGACCATCGGCCAGTTGCTCCAGGCGCTTCAGAGGGGCCGCCCTGCCCGCAGCGTCTACACCTTCGCCACCATCTTCGCCGGCGTCTGGCTCGCCGCCTGCGCCGCGCTGACATTCGGCTTCCTGCCCTCGATCCAGGCCGCCATGGGCCAGAGCGGCGGCGTGCTCGTCATTGCCGGCCTGATCGCGATGTTCTTCGCGCCCATCATGCTGTTCTACTTCCTGGCGAGCCTCGTTTGGCGAGGCCAGGAAATGCGCATGATCGCGCAGGCGATGGCGCAGGTCGCGATCCGCTTCTCCGAGCCGGAAGGCTCGGCCTCCGATTCCATGGTCACCGTCGGCCAGGCCATCCGCCGTGAGGTCGCAGCGATGGGCGACGGCATCGAGCGCGCCATCGCGCGCGCCGGCGAGCTTGAGACGCTGGTCGCCAACGAGGTCGCGGCGCTCGAGCGGGCCTATTCCGACAACGAGGTGCGCATCCGCGCCCTGCTCCAGGACATCGCGCATCAGCGCGACAACCTGGTCGGCCAGGCCGAGCAGGTCCGCAGCGCCATCTCCGGGGTGCAGATCGATCTGCGCCACGACATCGCGCTGATCTCGGACGCGATCGCCTCGCGCGTCGACGAGGTCGCCAAGTCCATCACCGGCGCGCTGGAAGAGCGCGGCGCCCACATCACCCAGGCGCTGAGCAATGCCGGCGACAACATGATCCTGGCGCTCGGTGAGCGCGGCGGCGACCTGCTCGATCGCCTCGAGGAGGCCAGCAACGAGACCACGCGCGCCGTGCTCGACGCCAGCGAGCGGCTGACCACCAGCCTCAACTTCAAGACCGGCCACGTCCACGACGAGTTCGTCGATCTCGCCGACCGCGTCCACGAGATGCTGAACGAGCGCATCGACCGCATCACCGGCGAGTTCGAGCAGCGCTCCGCCGCGATCGTCGACGGCATCTCCGAGCGCACCGAGCAGGTGCATGATTCCCTGAAGAATTCGTCGGACTCGCTGCTGCTCGAGCTCGAGCTGCGTTCCAACGACATCTCCGCCAAGATCGACGACGCCGGCAACCGGCTCGCCGGCCAGATCATGACGAGCGGCGACAAGGCGAGCGAGGCGCTGGACGCCACCGTCAACAGCCTGGTCGCCAAGGTCATCAGCCAGACCGAGACCGCGCACGACTCGCTGTCGCTCCAGATGAGCGCCTTCGACGAGCTCGTCAGGAACCAGGGCACCGAGCTGGTCGAGAAGTTCGCCCGCGACTCCGGCACGCTCGGCGCGCTGATCACGCGCCACATCTCCGAGTTCGACCGCACCGTGAAGACCTTCGGCGGCGAGATCGTCGAGCGCATGGGCCAGCGCACGCAGGACATCGCCGAGACGTTGAAGACCTATGTCGACAATTTCGACACCCGCTTCACGTCGAACGGCGGCCAGATCACGGCCGTGCTCGACCAGCGGTTGGTGCAATTCGAGACCACGGTCGGGGAACGCGTCAGCAACCTCGACGCCTCGCTCGACGGCAAGATCGCCAGCCTCGACGGCACGATCGAAGGCCACATCAGGACCTTCGACCAGCAGCTCGTCGGCCGCGTCGCCGCGCTCGAACAGTCGTTCGACACCCGCGCCAGGTCCATGACCGAAACCATCGACGGACGCATCAATACTCTGGCAACGTCGCTGAGCGAGGGCGCCGCGCAGGCGATCCAGTCAATCGATACCCGCCTCACCTACCTCACGACGTCGCTGACCGGCGGCGCATCGGAGGCCATCGAAACCATTGACGCGCGCCTTAACCACCTCACCACCTCTCTGACCGACGGCGCATCGCAGACCATCCAGTTGATCGACACGAGGCTAACGCATCTCACGACGACGCTGACGGGCGGCGCGTCGCAGGCGCTCGAATCCATCGACTCCCGCCTCACTTACCTGACCTCCGCGGTGACGAACGGCGCCTCGCAAGCCGTGCAGTCGATCGACACGCGCCTCACGCTGCTGACCTCGACCCTCACGGACGGCACCGCGCAGGCGATCGAGGCCGTCGACCGCCGCATCACCGGCGTCACCGAGGTCATCGACGGCCGCACCGCGCATCTGTCCGACACGGTCACGGCGCGGTTCCAGGAGATCCACCACGCCATCGAGACCAAGGTCGGCTCGGTCGCGAGCGACATCGACGTGCGCGTGGCGCAGTTCGAGGACCTGCTCGGCTCGCGCGTCGAGGCGGTCGCCGGCCGCATCGAGAGCAGCGGACGCCAGGCCAGCGAGGACATGATGTCCCGCGCCGAGATGATCTCGACCGCGATCCGCTCGCACGTCGAGGACGCCGAACGTTCGCTCACCAACCTCGTCGTCAACACCAGCGAGACCATCCAGACCGGCGCGCGCACCGCTCAGCAGTCGCTGCTGACGGTCTCCTCCGACGTCAACGCCCAGCTCAAGATGACCTCGTCCGAGGTCGAGCGCGCGCTGACCGCCGTCGGCACCGGTGCTGCGAACTCGATCCTGACCAGCGCCCGCGAGGCGCAGTCGACCCTGGTCGCCGCATCGGGCGATGCCTCCAACCAGATCAAGGGGCTCGCGGCCGACGTCGAACGCACGCTGTCCGCAGCGGGCTCGGCGACCGCGGCCTCGATCCTGGCCGGCGCCCGCGAGGTGCAGACCACGCTCGTCACCGCCTCTTCGGATGCGGCCAACCATGTCAAGACGCTCACCGCCGACGTGCAGCGTTCGCTGTCGCTGGCCGGCACCACCACAGCGGAGTCGATCGTCGCCGGCGCCCGCGATGCGCAGGGCGCGCTGATCGCGGCTTCGACCGAGACCGCCAACCAGATCAAGGCGCTGTCTTCCGATGTGCAGCGCTCGCTCTCGATGGCGGGCACCTCGACCGCCGAGACCATCATGAGCGGCGCCCGCGAGGCCCAGAGCACGCTGGTCACGGCGTCCTCGGATGCGGCGAGCCAGGTCAAGTCGCTCGCGGCCGAAGTGCATCGTTCGCTCTCGCAGGTCGGCCAGTCGACCGCCGAGACGATCACCACCAGCGCCCGCGACGCCCAGAGCACCCTGCTCACGGTCTCGGCCGAGCAGACCAGCCAGGTGCGTTCGCTCGCGGCCGAGATGCAGCGCGCGCTGGCAACCGCTGGCGGCGCCACCATCGAAGCGCTCACCAGCGGTATCCGCGAGGCCCAGGGCACGCTGATCTCCGCCTCGACCGACGCGGCGAGCCAGATCAAGTCGCTGACCACGGATATCGAGCGCACGCTGACCGCGGTCGGCGCCGACACCGCCTCGACGATCCTCAACAGCGCGCGTGAGGCGCAGACCTCGCTGACCTCGACCTCGGCGGATGCCGCGAGCCAGATCCGCACGATCTCGACCGAGATCGAGCGTACACTGAGCGCAGCCGCCGCGAACGCGACCAACGACATCCAGACCAGCGCGCTCAGCGCCCAGAACGCGCTGATATCCGCCTCTAACGAGGCCAGCTCGCGGGTCAAGTCGAGTTCGGCCGACGTCGAGCGCTCGGTGCTCGCCGCCAGCAGCAGCTTCGGCCAGGCCATGACCGGTAAGACCGACGAGATCGTCACCTATGTGCAGCAGCAGGCCGACCGTCTATCGAACATGATTGACGCCAAGCGCGGCGCCCTGGTCGACGCGATCGGCTCCCAGACCAACCAGCTCACGCTCGACATTGACCGCGTCACCTCCGACGCGCTGAAGTCGATCGAGACGCGCGGCCAGGCCTTCTCGCAGACTATGATGGGCAACGGCTCGGAAGTCGCCCGCGCCATCAATACGGCGAGCGAGATCGCCACCGGCGCGGTCGGCAAGTCGCTCAAGGACCTCGAGCAGGCCTCGCGCTCGGCGATCGACCAGTCGCGCCAGGTCTCGATCGCGGCCGTGACCGAGATGCAGGAGACCAGCAAGATCCTACGCACCGACACGGTGGCGCTGTTCGAGCGGCTGCGCGAAGGCAACATCCTGCTTCAGGAGGTGCTGACCGGTGCGCACGACAACCTCAACTCGCTCGAGCGGGCGCTGGTGACGCGCGTCGCCGACTTCGTCTCGGCGATGAACGACGTCACCTCGCGCAACGGCGCCGCGACGCAGAACCTGGAAGACCAGCTCAACGTCTTCAACAGCAAGACCACGAAGGCGCTCCAGGACCTCGGCGAGCTGTCGACCCAATTCGACAAGCATGGCAAGGCGCTTGTCGAGGCCGCGCAGGTCGTCGAGCAGAGTAACAAGAACACCACCGCCTCGCTCGCCGAGCGCAAGCAGGCGCTGGAATCGCTCGTCACCACAATCGACCTGCGTACGGCCGATCTCGACCAGCGCCTGTCGCGCTTCACCGGCCTGCTCGATGAATCGCTGGCCGCAGCCGAAGAGCGTGCCCGCGACATCGCCCGCGTCGTCGCCGAGACCGCCGGCGCAGGCTCTGCCGCAATCACCCGCCAGTTCGAGGCGGTGCGCGCGGCGTCCGAAGAGGAGCACCGCCAGACCATCGAAGCCATGCACGACATCTACCGCCAGACCACCGACGAGGCGGATGCGATGTTCAAGCAGTCGACCGAGCGCTTCAGCAATCTGGTCGCAAGCATGAAGCAGATGGCACTCGAGATGCACAACGAGCTCGAATCCACCCGTAACGAGCTGCGCCGCGGCGTGCTCGAGATGCCGCAGGAGGCCGCCGAAAGCACCGCGCAAATGCGCAAGGTGATCGTCGATCAGATCGAGGCGCTCGCCGAGCTCAACCGCATCGTAGCCCAGCATGGCCGCGGCCTCGACGTCACCACGACGAGCCGCGGCAGCGTGCAGCGCCAGGAAGAGCCGGCGGTGCTGGCCGCAGTCGCAGGCCGCGCCACCGAGACCCGCATGCGCGACACCGGCAGTGCCTCGACGCTGCCGCCGCCGGATCTCGGCATGCCGGCTGCGCGCCGCACCGAAGCGCCGTCGGTCGCGCCTGCCGGCAACGACCAAGGCCGCGACGGCTGGCTGTCGGACCTGCTCAACCGCGCCGACACGGGTCCAGCCGCCTCGGCCGGCCGTGAGGCTCCCCGCGGCCGCGCGGCACCCGCTCCGCAGCCGCAGGCGCTGCAAGGTGGTGGCAATCCGCTGGAATCGTTGTCGCTCGACATCGGCCGGCTGATGGACCGCAACCTCGCCGCCGAGATGTGGGACCGCTACCAGCGCGGCGAGAACAAGGCCTTCACCAAGCGCCTCTACACGCCCGCCGGCCAGAAGGCCTTCGACGAGGTCGCCCGCAAGTATCGCGCCGACCGCAACTTCAAGGGCACGGTCGACCGCTACATCGCGGAGTTCGAGCGCCTGCTCGACGAAGTCGCCCGCGACGGCCGCGGCCCGCAGGAGCTGCGCAGCCACCTGACCTCGGAGACGGGGCTGGTCTACACGCTGCTGGCCCACGCGGCGGGACGGCTGGGGTGAGCGGCTCGTAGCGATATCGATTAGCGAATGAAAACGGAGGCCTCACGGCCTCCGTTTTGGTTTGCTCGTGCCCCGGACGCAGCGAACGTCCCTTCAGCGGTGCGCTGCAGAGCCGGGGCCCATGTCGCGGCTTGTACCGTGTTGCCTTCTGGGTCCCGGCTCTGCGCGGCAACGCTAAGGGCGTTGCAGCGCGTCCGGGACACGAGAGTGATTGCGCTGCAGCAGGTACACTCTTCGTCATTGCTGTCGAGCTCAATGACGAGGGCGAGATTGCTGTACTCGCGATTATCGCCGGGGCGCTGCCGCCGGCTTTGGCGGCTCGGGCGGCGGGGCGGGTTGCGATGAGTTGCTGGCGCCGAACAGGACGCGGGTCGGGTTGCGGTCGAAGTTGTTCACGGCGCGGCTGATGTCGCCGAGAGTGCGGCGGCCATCGCTCATCAGCGCGCCGGAGCGCTTGTCGAAATCCTCGGCCAGTTCGCGGATCGACTTCACCGCCTGGAACAGCTCGCCGCCGTCCTTGCCGCCGGCCAGCGTGTTGAGGCCGAGCATGAGATTGTCGGCCTTGAGCATCACGCCGTCGACCTTGGCCATCACGCCATCGATCTTCTCGGAGTTGCGGGCGAGCGAGTTGGTGAAGGTCTCCAAATTCTTCAGCGAGTTCCTCACCGATTCCTGATTGTCGGCGACGATCTTGTTGATGTTCTGGAGCGTGCCGCGGATCGCCTCGGTGACGTCCTGGAGCTTGTTGGGGTCCGCCGTCAGCGTCGGGATGCCGTCCTGGTCGAGCGGCGGCGGGGCCGCGGCCTCGTCGCCGCCCTTGAGCGAGATTGCGGCTACACCGGTGAGGCCCTGGAATTCGAGCCCGACCAGCGTGTCCTTGCGGATCGGGGCGTTGTTCTCGATCATGGCGAGTGCGACAACCCGCCGCGGGTTGTCCAGCTTCACCGAGACCACCTCACCGACCCGAATTCCGTTGAAATTGACGCTGCCGCCGTTGCGCAAGCCCGCCGCGGGGCCCTCGAACACGACGCGCAGGGGGCTGCGCTGCTTGGTGGTGTGCAGCGACTGAAACCACAGCACGAAGCCGATCGCAGCAGCGATCACCGCCAGCGTGAACGATCCGATCAGCACGTAATTTGCGCGCGTTTCCATCAGCTACTCCGGCACCTCAGCCCATCACCGCGCGGGCGCGCTTGCCATGGAAATATTGTCTCAGCCAGGGATGCTGCGAGGCCTGCATGTCAGCGATCGACCCTGCCGCAATGATCTTACCGTTCCCTAAAACGGCGATGCGGTCACATGCTGTGTAAAGGCTATCGAGGTCGTGCGTTACCATGAAAACGGTCAGCCCCAAAGTGCGCTGGAGCGTCCTGACCAGCTCGTCGAAATCGCCGGCGCCGATCGGATCGAGGCCCGAGGTCGGCTCGTCCAGGAAGACGAGATCCGGATCCAGCGACAGCGCACGGGCGAGCGCCACGCGCTTGATCATGCCGCCGGAGAGCTCGGACGGGAAGCGCTCGGCAACTTCCGGCTTGAGACCGACCATGGTCAGCTTGGCCATGGTGATCTCGTCCATCAGCCGCTGCGACACGCGCAAATATTCGCGCATCGGAAACTGGATGTTCTGCCGCACCGTGAGCGAGGAGAACAGCGCGCCCTGCTGAAACAGCACGCCCCACCGCCGCTCGACATTTCGCCGTTGCGACGTGCTGGAGGAATCGAGGTCGACGCCGAACACCTCGATCGAGCCTGCGACCTTCGGCACGAGGCCGATGATGGTGCGCGTCAGCACCGATTTGCCGGCGCCCGAGGGACCGACGAAGCCCAGAATCTCGCCGCGCTTGACGTCGAGGTTGAGGCCGTCGAGCACGCGCGTTGCGCCGAACTGCACGGTGACGTCGCGGACGCGGATAATGGGATTTTGAATTTCGCCTGCCATCGTCACATCCCGATCGAGGCGAAGAAGATGGCGAAGATGCCGTCCATGACGATGACGAAGAAGATGCCCTTCACCACCGACGCGGTCGTGTGCTGTCCGAGCGATTCCGCGCTGCCCTGCACGGCGAGCCCTTCGACGCAGGCGACGATGCCGATCACCGCGGCCATCACGGGTGCCTTGACGATACCGACGATGAAATGATCGATCGAAATGGCGTCGCGCAGCCGCAACAAGAAGGCCTCCGGCTGGACACCGCCATAAAGCCAGGCGACGAGCCCGCCGCCATAGAGCGCGGCCATCGCGCCGAGAAAAGCGAGGATCGGCAGCGCAATCACGAGCGCCATCATGCGCGGCAGCACCAGCACCTCGATCGGGTCGAACCCCATGGTGCGCAGCGCGTCGATCTCCTCGCGCATCTTCATCGAGCCGAGCTCGGCAGTGTAGGCGCTGCCCGAGCGGCCGGCGACCATGATCGCGACCAGCAGCACGCCGATCTCGCGCAGTACCAGCACGCCGAGCATGTCGACGACGAAGATATCGGCGCCGAACCTGCGGAAATGGAAGATGCCTTGTTGGGCGATGATGCAGCCGATCAGGAATGTGATCAGCACGATGATCGGCACCGCGCGCCAGCAGACCTGCTCCATGTGGTGCACGGTCGAGGTCAGGCGGAACGAGCGCGGGTGGATCAGGACGCGAAAGCCTGCCGCCAGCACCGCGCCGAGCATGTCGACGAGGCCGGCCATCGTACCGGCAACGCCGGCGACCGACCGGCCGATCTGCTCCAGCATGCCGATGATGGTGATCGTGCTGCCGTCGACCACGGGCGTCGCCCTGACCCGCCGCACCTCGTCCACCAGGCTCGAATAATTGGCGGAGAGCCCCGCGATCTGGGCCTCGACAGGTCCTTTCGTCAGGCTGCGGCGCAGCCGCTCGATCAGCCAGGCGCCGAACGTGTCGAGCTTGGCGACCTCGGAGACGTCGATGAAAATGCTTTGGGGGCTGCCGGCGAGCTTCTCGGCATCGGCCACCAGCCGCTCCAGGACCGGCGCGAAGCTCGCGGTCCATGTCCCGGTGGCGCAGAGTGCAAGCGCATTGCCCTTGGCAACCCGTTCCAGCTTCGGATCGCCGCTCAAGATGTCCGCTCCCCTGCCGGGACGGAGGAAAACAGAAGGTTGCGCACGCGCCCTTACCTAGAGAAGGTATCCCCAACTGGCCACTATTAGTTGCTAGAGGTAACCAGCAGGTTCAGATTTCGCCAGAGTTCAAAATGACTTCCAGCAAACTTGTCTCCCTGGCGGCACGAATCGAGCGCTTTCCGATTGCCGGCAGCTTTACCATCAGCCGGGGGGCCAAGACCGAGGCCGTGACCGTCGTGGCGGAGGTCAACCAGGACGGGCTGACCGGCCGCGGCGAGTGCGTGCCCTACCCCCGCTACGGCGAGACTCCGGAGGCGGCGCTCGGCGCCATTCAGGCCATGCAGCAGGCCGTGGCGGGCGGGCTGACGCGGCAGGCGCTCCAGGCGGCAATGCCGCCTGGGGCGGCTCGTAACGCGCTGGATTGCGCCCTGATTGACCTCGAGGCCAAGGTGGCCGGCCTGCGCGCCTGGAACCTGCTGGGCCGCCCGGAGCCCGGCGAGCGTACGACCGCCTACACCATCTCCCTCGGCACGCCCGAGAGCATGGCCGCGGCAACCGCCAAGGCCGCACACCGGCCGCTGCTCAAGATCAAGCTGGGCGGCGAAGACGATCCGGCGCGGATCGCGGCGGTGCGCAAGGCCGCCCCCGAATCCGAGCTGATCGTCGACGCCAACGAGGCTTGGAGCGAGGCCAATCTGGAGCACAATCTTGCCGCCTGCGCCGACGTCGGCGTCACGCTCGTGGAGCAGCCGCTGCCCGCTGGCAAGGACGAGGCGCTGGCACGGATCAAGCGTCCGGTCGCGGTCTGCGCCGACGAGAGCGTGCACGACCGCTCGTCGCTCGAGTCCCTGCGTGCGCGCTACGACGCCGTGAACATCAAGCTCGACAAGACCGGCGGCCTCACCGAGGCGCTGGCCATGGCCGATGCCGCGCGGTCGCTCGGCTTCGAGATCATGATCGGCTGCATGGTCGCGACCTCGCTGTCGATGGCGCCTGCGATGCTGGTGACGCCGCAGGCGCGCTTCGTCGATCTCGACGGCCCGCTGCTGCTGGCGCGCGATCGCGATCACGGCCTGCGTTATGACGGCAGCCTGGTTTACCCGCCGGACGCTTCGCTCTGGGGATGAGGCTTGAGCCGGTGCCGCGCCGACCAGATCACCAGCGCACCGGCAGCGGCCATCGCGGCCATGACGTAGTACAGGCCGTCGCCGATGCGGGCGTAGATCGCGCCTGACGCGATCGAGGTCGTTGCGCCCAATAGACCGTTGCATGCGGCGTAGTAGCCCTGTCCCCGCGCGATCTGGTGCGGCGGCACGCCCTGCATCAGGAGATTCATGGTGCCGACGATCGTCATGCCGAAGGTGAGACCATGGCCGAGTTGCACGATCGCGAGCAGCGCCAGCGGCGGCTGGTTGGCGGTGACGATCCAGCGCACCACGGCGCCGAGCCCCCCGATCGCCATCATCGTGGACGGATGCAGCGAGAAGCGCGGCGAAAGGGCGAACACGACGATCTCCGCGATCACACCCAGCGTCCACAGGGCCGCGATCGTCAGCCCGCCGAGACCCTGGAGCTGCCAATTGATGGCCGAGAAGGTGTAATAGGCGACGTGGCTGCCCTGGATCAGCGCCGCCGAGGCGATGATCGCCCAAAAGCCGCCATCGCGCAGCAAGGCCTTGCCGGCATGCGTCTCGGCGGTCCTGCGCCTGACCTCATCGAGTGGCTGAAGCAGCAGGCTGGCGAGAACCGCAACGACGGCCCATGCGACGATGACCCAGATCAGATCACGCGGCGCGATGCTGTCGACGAGATAGCCGCAGGCGAGCGAGCCTGCGGCGAACGCCGCCGAGCCCCACAGCCGCAACGGCCCGTAATCGAGCCCGTAACGCGCGACACCGCGCAGCGCGTAGGCATCGGTCAGCGGCATCGTCGGCGTCCACATCATGCAGGTCAGCGCATAGATTAGGAACAGGGCCAGCGGCTGCTGCTGCAAGCCGACCGCGGTAAAGCCGATCGCCGTCGCCAGCACCGACACCATCATGGCGGCGCGAATAGCCTGCCGCTTTTCGGCAAAGGCGGTCACTTGCGGCAGCGTGGTGAAGCGCGTGACCGCCGGCAGCGCGTTGATAAGGCCGATCCAGGCCGCGTCGACGCCGATCGCCTTCAGCCACACCGGGAAGAACGGCAGATGCGTGCCCGAGACCGCGAAGACGGCCGAATAGAACAGGGCGAGGCTCACGGCGAATCGCCGCTTCTTGGCTTCCGCCATGGGGATTTGTGATTCGCCTGCCATCAAACCAATTGCGATTCGGTCGATATCGTGGTGATCGTTACAGTAACGCGCGGTGATTTGCGCGACGAGATTGTCATGGCCAACGAAGCATTCGCCCTTTCGCCCATGTCTGCCCGCGCGGCCGAGCCGAACGAGCAGGATTACGACGCGATCCGCGAAGCCTTCATGGAGACCGCGCGCGGCCGCTGGTTCCTCGGCGAATATGCCAAGCGCAACCGCAATGCCGACACCCGCATGGTGCTCGATGCGGTTGCGAAGATCGAAGAAACCCTTGCGGCACAGCGACAACCCGTCATCGAGGACCGCCTGCCCGAGGCGCTGGTCGAGATCCGCCGCGCCATCCGTGAGGCCGAGACGATTGCGATCGCGGCGTTCGATCCCGCCGCGATCGAGGCGAGCCTCGCGCCGATCCCGCGCGGCGTGCGTATCATCAAGGAGATCTCCTGGCGCTGGCGCGAGATCGGCGCCGACGGGCGAATCTGCGACCTCATTGATTCGCAGCTCGCCTCGATCGAGGCGGCTTGCGGACAGATTTCGACCATCGACCCCCGCGTCGAGCTCAAGGCGGCCTTCGATCTGCTGAGGGATCGGCTCGAGCAACTCGACGGCGGCGCAACGCCCCAAGCGGCGCCTTACGAGCCGGCTCCGAGGCAGGAGGCGCCGTCGTCTGCGGCAGACCTGCCGCCTGCCGAAGTCGCACCTGGCGCGATGGCCAGCGAAGCCCCCGTGGCTTCTACGGAGGCGCCCCAGGACATCGCAGCCACTCCTGAGGTCGAAGCACCTGGCGTCACTGAGACGTCGGCAGTTGCCGAGCGGGCCATGGACACCGCAGTCGCGCCGGAGATCGTCGCCGAAAGCCAGATCGCTCCCGAAAGCGCTGCGCTCGACAATGTCGTGCCTGATGATGCCGAGCTTGAAGGCGCCTCGTTTGAAGAGCCGGCCACTGAACCGGCCGCCTTGACGGAAGCGACCGACGCGTTCGCGCTCGATGCCGCCGCGGAAGCCGAGGACGAAGCCATCCTCGACGCCATCGCGCTGGAGATGGCCGCGCCCGACTCTGACTTCGACGAGATCATCGAGCCGGTGGAGAATGAAGCGGTCGCTCCGGAGCCGGCAGCTGCGGAGGTCGCAGCTCCCGTTGCGGCGGAGTTGCCGGAGCCGATCGCGCCAGAGCCGGTCGCAGCAGTCGATGAAGAGCCCGCAGACGCGCCGATCGCGATGGACTCGCTCGCGCGCCTCACCGACGCCATCGCGGAAGCTGCTGCCGAAGTGATGGAGCAGCAGGCCCCGGCCATGGCGGCCACGGCAACATTCGCCGCAGCGCCAAGCGCGCCGCTGCCGATGCCCTCGCCCCTGTCCGCGTCCTTGCCGGAGCCCTCGCTCGGCGCCACCATCCTCGCCAGCGGCATCTTGCAGAAGCCCCGCGCGCCGGCGAACGACCCGCTCGCACCCATCCGCCGCATGACCCAGGCCGAGAAGATCGCGTTCTTCTCGTAAACCTCACCACCCCACTCCGTGTCCCCGATAAGCAGCAACGCCCTTTGCGTTTAATGCGCAGAGCCGGGACCCAGAAGCCACGTTCCCCGCTGCTACATGGGCGCCAACTTCGCGATTTTGTACGATGTCGTCTGCCGATTGCGCGCAAGCGTCGCGTCAGGCTGCCACGGCCGTACTTGGAACAAGCCGCAATCAACGCGTCCACATCGGTCAAAGCGTAGGTAGCTCCGCGACAAACCGTTACGCTGTTGATGCTCTCTCGGCTTGCGAGGTCAGTGCAGATCTTGGCGGAAGCGCGATGCCATCTCCTGGTGCAAGGAGATTGAGCTTGTGACTATCCAGATCGTGAGTGCGTTTACAGCAGTTCGCAGACACATTCGATAAGTTGATCTGTTCCATGTCGAGCGAAACTGGGATTGCTCAATGCGCAACAGTAAACGAAGCACTTGGAACTCTGGAGCCCCGTCCGGCCGTAGGGTTTTACCCATGCGCATTTTGCAATTGCATTGCTGCCCGCGGTGCACTTGCATCGAAATCGTGGTTGCGCGGTTGAGCGTTGAGATTGTTGTTGAGAGCGAAGGCTTCTGGAAAATGAATTGGATATCAGTGCGCGTAGAGAAAGCAGACTTAAACAAATGTTGAGATCGCTGTTCGGCGCCGCTTCGAATGGAGGAAGCGGTGCAAGCGTTACCGCGGCTTCGCTGTGGTAATGGCTCCCGGCGGATTTGGTAACCGCCTTCTTGCAACACTTCCGCGATCAGACTTCGATCTGCTGGCCCCCGAGCTGGAGACGGTCGTCCTCGATCACAACGCGGTGCTCTCGCGAGCGGGCGAGCAGGTCGATTACGTCTTCTTTCCTCATGCCGGCGCCATCTCGCTGATGGTCGACATGGCGGATGGCCGGACGGTCGCAACCGCAGTGATCGGGCGTGACGGGGTCGTAGGCAGTCTTTCGGTGCTGGGGCCGTCGCCTTCGGCCATTACCGCCATCGTTCGGGTGGCGGGCACCGCCTCTCGGATTTCCGCGTCGCGATTTCACGCCGCTTTTGCCCGGAGCCCTGCGATCCGCCACGCAATCCAGAGCCACGTTAGAGCGATGCTCATACAGTTTCAGCTCGGCTCGGCCTGCCATGCGCTGCATCCGGTCGAAGCCCGCATGTCGCGTTGGCTGCTTCAGTTGCGCGACTGCGTCGACCAAGACGTCCTTCCGCTCACCCAGCAGGAGCTGTCGCAAATACTCGGTGTCCGACGAACGACGGTGACGCTCTTGATGCGCAATCTGCGCGCGTCCGCTGCGATCATCTCTGATCGAAGAGGCCAGATCGAAATCGACCGGTCCCGACTGGCGGCGGCCGCCTGCGAGTGCCACGACACCATGCGGCGCGAAATCGAGGAGGTGTTCTCGATGGGGATGGGCCGATCACGCGAAACGGCCCTTTCGCGAGATCGGCGAATCCTGACCAGCGAACCCGGCGGCGCAGGGTAAGCTGCTTTCAATTGGGTCGAGACACGCCGCAACCTTGCACGATTGCCCTCCTCGTCCTTCCGGGGAAGTCAGGAGGGCGCTGGTGAACTAAAAGCCAGTTGGCCGGAGAGAGAAGGACGGTGCGTCGAACCTGATCACGTTCTCTCGGGTCGATCACTGTCCCCTGCAGATTTGCATTGCGCCTCGATTTTCGCAAGCTCGCGCAGCACCGCCGCCACCTCGCGCAGTTCGTTGCGCGCGGGGCCCGGCTTCAGTCGTCGTGCTTCGTCAAGAAATTCTCTGGCCTGCATCAAGAAGACGGAGCGTGCATTGGTTGTTTGCGCCCGCGCCATCGTGTCCCTCCAGATTACGATCCACGCGCTGTGGGGACGGTCAGGCCGTGTGCCACGGCTGCGGCGCTGCGCGAGCGCTCGGCTCATCCACCCAGCCTTCCTGTGCAAACCAGGCGTGATCGGCCTGACAGATCGGACAATGGGTGCGCCTGAAAAACACAATGCTGCGCAAAAAACTCTCGCGATCGGCCTTGATGCCGGTGGGGATAGCGCGGCCGCTTCGCGGGCATTTGATCATGACCATTCCCATGTGACCTCCCTTTGCACGTCAGCTTGCATTCCGAAACAAAGGCCGGCCCGTCAGATTGCGCCTCTTATTGGTGCGGCTACTTGGGGGGCATCGCGCACCTGGCCATTATCGGTCGAGCATGTGGGGGCATGTTCGTGGCGAGGCTTGTTCCGACGGGCCGGTTTCCCTCCTGAAGGACTCCTGGACGAGAGCTTTTTAGCTGGGCGGATGCAGGACCTTGGCGAAGTACTTCTTGATCGGCTCGCCGGTTTCTTTCGCAAGCTTCTCCCCAAGCCCCCACAATTCCTTGTTCTGGGCGGACGCGGTGTCGAAGGTCTTGCGCGCTTGCGCAACGGACAAGGTGAAAACATCCGGGACTGACTTGCTACCCAGGGCCTGCGCGAAGAAGTCGATCGCGGACACCGTATTGGCGTTCGACATTTCGATCAGCTTGGCCGCGTAGTCGGTTGCGCCCTTGGCATTGCTCGAATACGTCTCACACAGCGCTTCCGCCATCTCCGCCGACGCGACCTTGATCTTCTCGCAGCCTTGCTGTGCGCTGGCGACCCCCTGCTCGGCGAAACCGCCGATCGCGCTAGGCAATGGGATATTCGGGAACCCGAACAACGGAATTGCGTCACCATTCGTCCCGTTCAGTCCAACTTTCACTTCGCTTTCACTCACGGCACCATCCTCGTTCTCAAGCGGCATCATTTCCCGAGAGGTTGACTTGCCTCATGGGACTGGAGGCGAGGACATGTCCCCGCTTCCGTGTTCGATCAGATTCAAAGGAGCTCTTAACCCCGGCCCTGAGATGCCATCATGCGCGAAGCAAGCGGACGCTGTCGGTTCGATGTGCGACTCTCGGTGAAATTTTTCTCTCAGATGTCAAGACACGCAGTCGTCATATCTACAGCAATTGTGCTGTGCGGTGGGAGCCTCGTCAGGGGTGTGAGGCACTCCGCGCGAGCGCGCTCTGAATCGTTCCTGCGTCGGTGGCGGGGCGCCGCGCCATTTCGGAGTATGCTATCGCCGCCAAAACCGGCCAGCTCTCCGACGTAGTCCAGTTGAAGCACTGTCGCCGTAATGCAAATCGCCGTGGCGAAGGAACTAGCGGCGCGCCATTCTACCCTCGAGCACGTGTCTCGCTACGACGCGCCCCGGCCTTGGCGCGACCCGACCTTTTCATAACGCGCAGGCCATCGGGGTGCGGCTCTGAGATTCGGGTCGAGCTGCTCTCGCCGCCAAAGGCAAAGGCCATCCACACGCAGCCGACTGTGAACAGTAGTCCATGCGCCACGCGGAGGGGCTGCGCGCCAAAGAATTGCGGAATGTATAAAGGACATCCCCATGGCAAAAGGGCACGCCGCTTGCCTTCGGATAGCGACAGGAGCGCCAAAGCGCCGTTGCGGTCCCATCTGCATCGGCCGCGGTGCCCCGGCTCTGCAGCGCTTCGCTGAAGGAGCGCTGCGCTGCCTCCGGGGCGCGAGAGCGCCGCGCGAGCAATCACCCGCAATTCCAGATCGGGCCAATCGGCGTTCGCGTCCAGCACGGCCCGAAACTGCCGCCATTGTAGCGGCCGCCCCCGAAGCCGGGGCGGCCGAAATAGTGCCACTCGCCATCCCAACGGTAATACTGAGGTACCGGGTCGATGTACCAGTGGCGCCGGTCGGCGCGCGACAGGCGACGCATTGCGTCCTTCTGCTTGTAGAGCGGGATGCTGTTGCTGAGCGGCTGCCGATAGCCCGGCAGGAAGCCGTAGCCTTGCCAGACCGGCTTGGGCCGCTTTTGAATTGACGCAGCCGGCGCGACGGCAGGGAGCAGCGACAGGATGACAGCAACAGATAGACACACAAGGCGAGACATGAATCGACCATAGTCGGTCGGTTGCGCGGAGGCCATTCAAATTCGGGTGCAGAGTTCTGCGCGACGTTGCGCAGAATGATTCCTTAGCTGATCACGCCCTTGCGGATCAGGAAGCAGCCATAAGCTCGGCTGTCGCCCACCTGCACGACGCCGAAGCCCGCCGCCGCCGCGCGATAGAAATGCGTCCGTGAGAGTTTGCCGGGAGCAACGGGGCCGCCGGCCGCGCGTTCGATCTCCGCCAACACGGCGCGCTGCACGTCCGGGACTCGATCGGAATCGTCCACCGGCATCATCACGCGCACCGGATCGGGATCGAAATCGTCGAGCGGATAGAGCGTCATGATTGCGCGGACGGCCGTCTCCATGCGCATGCCCGGCAACTGGATCAGGCGCTGCGACGAGGTCGCCGCGGCAATGCGGGTTGCGGGATGGTTGGCGTCGACGACCACGAGATCGTCGCCGTGGCCCATCGAGGCGAGCAGCCAGAGCAGGTCCGGCGTCAGGATCGGATCGATCGATTTCAGCATGTGACGGACTGTCCTCCCAAGCGATGGCCAATCATAGCAGGTTCCAAACGTGATTCAGATCACGGAGCCTACCATCGTGATCGTGATCACGGACGTCAAACTCGAACGCGGTCAGGCTCCTTCGCAACCAATCTCGCATCGAGATGAGTGCCAAAGGAGCACGCCATGTTCCGCCTAAAGCATTTCCTGATGATTGCGGGTCTCCTGGGAAGCCTGTTCGGCTTCGCCTGCGGGCCCGCTTCCGCGCAAGTCGCCCCGGTTGCACCGGCTCCCACTGCGCTGCAAGGCCCGGAGCAGCGGGTGGCGCTGGTGATCGGTAATGCGAACTACCAGAACGCGCCGCACCTTGCGAACCCCGACGATGACGCGCAATCGATGGCGCAGTTCTTGAACTCGGCCGGCTTCGAAGTGGTCGCCGCGACCGACTTGACCCAGAACGACATGCTGCGCGTCGTCCAGGACTTTTCCGCCAAGGTCGCTTCGCGCGGTCCGAACACGGTGGCGATGGTCTACTACGCCGGTCACGGCGTGCAGCTCGCCGGCGAAAACTATCTCGTTCCCGTCGACGCCAACGTGTCGAGCCCGACCGAGCTCGTTAACAATTCGGTGCGCCTGGTCGATGTGATGTCGACGCTGGAGACGATCCCGAGCCGCATGCGCATCGTCATCCTCGATGCCTGCCGCAACAACCCCTTCCCCCAGGTCAACGACGCCGGCCGCGGCCTTGCCATCGTCGATGCGCCGAACGGCTCGATCGTCGGCTACTCGACCGCGCCGGGGGCCGAAGCGCTCGACGGCACCAACGGCCACAGCCCCTACACGCAGGCCTTCCTGAACGTCGCGCGCGAGCCCAACGTGCCAATCGAGCAGCTGTTCAAGCGCGTGCGCCTGCAAGTGAACCAGACCACCAGCGGCGCGCAGATCCCGTGGGAAAGCTCGTCGCTGACCTCGGATTTCACCTTCTTCGGCGACACCGCCGTTGCCGCCAACCGCGCGCCAGTGAAAGCGCCGGTGGTGCAGATGGCCTCCAACCTGCCGAGCCGCTCGACCCGCCAGGCTTATGATTACGTCGTGTCCGAGGGCCGGCCGGAATATTATCAGGAGTTCATCCAGATGTACCCGCACGACCCGCTTTGCGACCACGTCCGCTGGCTGCTCAACAATCTCCTGATCTCGCAGGCCTGGCACAAGGCTGTGCTTGCGAATTCGCCTGTTGGCTACAAGAGCTTCCATGACAGCTTCAGCAACAGCCCCTATGCGCAAGTCGCGCTGAAGCTGCAGGCGCAGCCGAAGGAGATCCCGTTGATGCAGGCGACCAAATTCCTGGCGCCGCAGAACATCGCCCCGACGCTCAAGATCGGCGATGTTGGTCAGCCCAAATACATGCCGCTGATGCAGCAGGGCAATGGCGGCGCGCATGTGAACGGCAATCTGCCGGTCGTGCAGAAGCCGCTCGACGGCAATGTGATCGGCAAGCTCGGCAATGGCGGCCACATCGTCAACCTGCCGGCAGGCAACAACCAGCCGAACCAGCAGAACGGCACGCCATCGCAGACCCCGGGCAAGATCGTCACCCTGCCTGCGCCGACCAACACCATGCCGAATGGCGGCAACGCCAACGGCAAACCCGGCAAGATCGTGAGCATGCCGGTCAATGTCGGCAAGGGCGGCCCGAACGTCGAGCCGAAGCCGGTCAACGTTCAGACCCCGAACCACCCGATCCGCATCAACAATGGCAACACCGGTATCGTGAAGCTCAACAACAATCCGCTGAACAAGGTGCAGGTCCAGAACAACGTGGCGAACAATCGTCCGCAGCTCAACACGATGCCGACCCGCATGGTCAACAGCGGCAACAACTTTCGCCAGTCGATGAACGAGGCGCCGAGCATGGGCGGTAACAATCGCCGGAGCTTCATGCACTGACCGCGCGGAGAAGGTGCGCGCCCTCCCCCGCTTGCGGGGGAGGTTTGGGGAGAGGGTGCTTCCACAGTCGAGGCCCTCGCAAAAGGAAAGAGCCCCCACCCGGCGCTTCGCGCCGACCTCCCCCGCAAGCGGGAGAGGTTGCACCGAGCAAGGGGCCAGCTGAATCCGCCAAGCCACAAATGCAAAACGGGTAGAGCGGCAACGCTCTGCCCCTTCTTCACGTCAGCTCTTGCACATCGTCATTCCGGCATGCGCCTAGAGGCGCAAGCCCGGAATCCATTAAGCCACCAGCTCGGCGAACAGATCCGCATCGACATTGCCGCCGGAGAGCACGATGACGACGTTCTTGCCGGCGACGTCGAGACGTCCCGCCAGCAGCGCGGCAAGGCCCACGGCGCCGCCCGGCTCCACCACGAGCTTGAGCTCGCGATAGGCAAACGCCACGGCAGCACCGACTTCGGTATCCGACGCGGTGACACCGCGCGCGAGCAGCTTGCTGTTGATCGCAAACGTCATCTCGCCGGGCATCAGGGCCATCAGCGCATCGCAGATGGTGCGGCCTGCCGGCGGATGCGGCTCGCGATGACCCGCGGTCAGCGAAATGCCGTGATCGTCGAACGCCTCGGGCTCCGCGACCACGATTTCGGCCAGCGGATAGCGCGCCTTCACGGCCGTCGCGACGCCCGCGATCAGGCCGCCGCCGGAAGCCGGTGCCACCACGACGTCGGGGGCAAGGCCGAGGCCCGCCATGTCCTCGGCGATCTCGCGGCCGGCGGTGCCCTGCCCCGCAATCACGAAGGGATCGTCATACGGCTTGACCAGCGTCGCACCGCGCTTCTCGGCAATGCCGCGCGAGATCGCCTCGCGGTCGTCGCGGTCGCGATCGTACAGCACGACCTCGGCGCCGTAGGATTTGGTGCGCTCGCGCTTGGACAGCGGCGCATCCGCTGGCATCACGATGGTCGCCTGCATGTCGAGGATCTTCGCCGCGGCGGCCACGCCCTGGGCGTGGTTGCCGGAGGAGAATGCGACGATGCCGCCGGCGCGCTTGTCCTGCGGGATCGAGAATACCTTGTTGAAGGCACCGCGGAACTTGAACGAGCCGGTGCGCTGGAGCATCTCCGGCTTCAGGAAGACCTTTGCGCCGACGCGCTCGTTGAGCACGGGGAAAGACAACAGCGGGGTGCGGATGGCGTAAGGCGCGATCACGCGCGCTGCGGCGTCGATGTCGGCGGGGCCGACCGGGAGGAGCTGTTCGGTCATATCAGACCTTATCGCGGCCTGGGAGCCGCGAGCAAGACACCTCCCCGCGAGGATTTTTGGTCGATTAGGCCACGAAGCGCGGCTGTTCCGCCCCGTTCCGGCAGGGCAGCACCGCGCCCAGCGCCTCGATGCTGGCCACGAAGGCCCGGGCCGACCCCTCCCAGGTGTAATTGGCGGCGAACGCGACGCAGTCCTGCCTGGAGATGTCGAGCGCGGCAAAGCAGGCGTTGCGCAGATCGTGATCGAGCGCGCCGACCGGCGCATGGCCGATCACGTCGCGGGGCCCCTTCACCGGAAAGGCCGCCACCGGCAGGCCACTCGCGAGAGCCTCCAGCAGGACCAGGCCGAACGTGTCGGTCTTGCTCGGGAACACGAAGACGTCGGCCGCAGCATAGATTTCCGCCAGCGCCTCGCCGTGCTTCTCGCCGAGGAAGATCGCATCGGGATAGGCCTCTTCGAGCGAGGCACGCGCCGGACCGTCACCGACGATCACCTTGGTGCCGGGCAGGTCGAGGTCGAGAAAGGCCTCGAGGTTCTTCTCCACCGCGACCCGGCCGACCGAGAGGAACACCGGCGCCGGCAGACAGAGGTCGATCGCGCGGGGATGGAACAAATGGGTGTCGACGCCGCGCGGCCACAGCACGACATTGTCGAAGCCGCGCTCGGCGAGCTCGCGCGCGAGCGCAGGCGTCGCCGCCATCACGGCGCGGCTGGGCGCATGGAAGCGGCGCAGCGCGCGCCAGATCAGCGAGCCCGGCACCGGCACGCGAGCTCGGACATATTCTGGAAAGCGGGTATGGAAGCTGGTCGTGAACGGCAGCTTGCGCTGGCGGCAATAGCGGCGGACCATCAGGCCGATCGGCCCCTCCGTCGCGATGTGGATGCTGTCCGGGCGTGCTTCTTCGATCAGCTTTGCAATTCGCGCCGGGCGCGGCATGGCGAGGCGCACGTCGCGATAGCTCGGCATCGCAAAGGTGCGGAACGATTGCGGCGTCAGGAACGTGAACGCGACGCCGAGCCCCTCTGCGGCGTCGGCCAGCTTGGTCAGCATCCGAACCACACCGTTGACTTGCGGGTGCCAGGCGTCGGTCGCGACCAGGATGCGCATCAGGCAGCTCTTGCCGCGACCTGCGGGACGGTTGCCGGCTTCTGCAAATGATCCGCCCAGGTGATGATCTCGAAACGGCCGTCGTCGTGCTCGACCAGCGCGGTGCAGCTCTCGACCCAGTCGCCGCAATTCATGTAGCGAATGCCGGCCTCGTCGCGGATCACAGCGTAATGGATGTGGCCGCAGATCACGCCGTCCGCGTCGTGACGTCGCGCTTCGGCGGCGAGCGCCTGTTCGAACGCGCCGATATAGTTGACGGCGTTCTTGACCTTCTGCTTGGCCCATTGCGACAGCGACCAATAGGGCACGCCGAACAAGCGGCGGAAGAAGTTGACGAGGCGGTTCATCTGGATCGCGAAATCGTAGGCCTTGTCACCGAGATGAGCGAGCCAGCGCGCGTTCTGCACCACGAGGTCGAAGATGTCGCCGTGAATGACGAGATAGCGCTTGCCGTCGACGCCGGTATGAACGGTGTTCTCGACCACGTCGATGCCGCCGAAATGCGTGCCGTAATAGTTGCGCAGGAACTCGTCGTGATTGCCGGGAATGTAGATGACCTTGGCGCCCTTGCGCGCCTTGCGCAGCAGCTTCTGGACGAGGTCGTTATGGGATTGCGGCCAGTGCCAGCTCGATTTCAGCGCCCAGCCGTCGACGATGTCGCCGACGAGATAGATGGTGTCGGCATCGTGGTAGCGCAGGAAGTCCAGCAGAAGATCGGCTTGAGAACCGCGGGCTCCGAGATGGACGTCGGAGATGAACAACGTGCGAAAGCGCCGCTCCGGGCTCTCGTCACTCACATCGTAACTTCCCATGCGCCAGCCTGTAACAATGTCCCGTGACAGGGGGATGACCGATTGAACTCTTGAGGCACGTTCCGATACGAATCACGCCTTGCCTCGCCTGCCCTGCGAATATCAGTCGCATGCGACAATCAGGCGACATGGCGCGCAGCGCCTCGTCCAAGATCAGATTCGCACTGGAAGCCCGGAGGGCAGGCGCTCCCTCTCCCGCTTGAGCGAGCGGTCGTCAGTAGAACTTATGGAAATGATGGATCGGCCCGTGGCCGTGGCCGACGCTGAAGCGGTCGGCGGCGCCAATCGCAGCGCTGATCCAGGCCTTGGCGCTGCGGACCGCCTGCGCGAGCTCCTCGCCTCTGGCGAGACCCGCCGCGACGGCCGAGGACAGCGAGCAGCCGGTACCATGGGTGTTCTTGGTGGCAAGGCGGGGCGCCGCGAGCGCGATGGCGTTGCCGGCATCAACCAGATAGTCGACGCTCTCCGCGCCCTCGCCGTGTCCTCCCTTGATCAGGACCGCGCGGCAGCCGAGCGCCAGAAGGCAGCGCCCCTGGCTTTCGATCTCGGCCTCGTTGGCCGCGACCGGTGCATCGAGCAGCGCGGCGGCCTCGGGCAGGTTCGGCGTGATCACCGACGCCAGCGGTATCAGTCTCGCGCGCAACGCCTTGACGGCCTCGGAGGCCAGCAGCCGGTCGCCGGATGTTGCCACCATCACGGGATCGAGCACCACGTGCCGGGGCGCCCAGCGCGACAGCGCGGCCGCGATCGCCTCAATGCTGGCGGCCTGGGCCACCATGCCGATTTTTACAGCGCCGACGTCCAGATCGGAAAACACCGCATCGATCTGCGCGGTGACGAACTCGGCCGGCACCGCGTGAATACCCGTGACGCCGCGCGTGTTCTGCGCCGTCAACGCCGTGATGGCGGAGGCGCCATAGACGCCGAGCGCGGCAAAAGTCTTCAGGTCCGCCTGGATGCCGGCGCCCCCGCTCGAATCGGAGCCGGCGATGGTGAGCGCCACGGGCGTCGTCATCGCGGGAGACATCTGCTTGATCCGGACACCGCCATGGCCTGTCCTAGCGCGACCGTGGAACACCAGCAAGCGCGACCAGCGGCAAGCCACGCCGATTCGCTACACAGCCGTGCTCCAGCTAAGGCCCGCCCGGACCCGAAAAGCCATTTGGCGGGAGCCTTGCGCGCAAATCGCAAATGTCGAGATCAGGACGAGCTCGGGCTTCGGCATGATCATGGCCTTTGCGGATCGCGCCCAGCTTGAATCCGGGCCGCGCGCATGCGCAAGCGATCGTGCTGACCAAGCCGTATCGCAAGATCGAGCTCGCGCAGCGGCTCAGGGATGCATTCGCCGCGGCGGCCGTCACCTTCTGAGCGCCGGACCCGCATCGGGGGCGGCAAGTTCGCTTGCTAAATCCGGTCGATTTTGGCCTATTAGCCGGCTAGATGTGCTTTCGGAGTGACCGCGATGGTTCCCTTTTTCGTCCAGATCAAATGCAAGCTCGGCCAGTCCTATGTGGTCGCCAATGCGCTCGCGGAAGCCGAGATCGCCTCTGAGATCTACTCCACGGCCGGTCAATACGACCTCCTGGTGAAGTTCTACGTCGACAAGGACACCGACATCGGCCATTTCGTCAACGAGAAGGTGCAAGTGCTGCCAGGCATCCAGGACACCCTCACCATCATCACCTTCAAGGCGTTCGGCACCGGCTAACGCTGCGTCATCGATGCGGGATAAGTTTGGTTTATATCGTGCGAGCCAACGGTTCACCTCTCCCGGAGGGAGAGGTCGGATCGCATCGATAGATGCGATCCGCGTGAGGGGTTACAGTCTCAGGATCGAGCTAACCTTCATCACGCACTAGCTGCCCTGCTTGCGCTTGGGCGGCATCGGGCCGTCCACCGGCGGCAGCGATTTGACGTACTCCGCCATTGCCGCGAGATCCGCGTCCGGCAGTTGCGAGGTGTTCTTGATCACGCGCGTCATTGCGCCGCCGACGCTGTCGCCATCGGGCAGTTCGCCAGTTTTGAGGAAATAGGCGATGTCCTTCGCGCTCCACTCGCCAAGGCGCTTCTGGGTGATGTTGGGGACCCAGCCCTCGCCTTCCGGATTGGGCCCGCCGGCAAACCGCTCGCTCGCGATGATGCCGCCAAGCGCGTTGCGCGGGCTGTGGCATTCGGCGCAATGGCCCAAACTGTTCACGAGATAGGCGCCGCGATTCCATGCCGGCGACTTCGCGCCGTCGGCGACGAAGGGCTTGCCGTCCAGAAATAAGAATTTCCAGATGCCGACATTGCGCCGGATGTTGAAGGGAAAACTGACATCATGGTCGCGCACCTTGCCCGCAACAGGCGGTAGCGTTTTCAGATAGGCAAAGAGGTCGAGCACATCCTCACGTCTGGCGTGCCGATAGGACGTATACGGAAACGCCGGAAAATAGTGCTGCCCGGCCGGCGAGACCCCGTGCATCACCGCGTTGACGAAATCCGCGTCGTTCCATTTGCCGATGCCGTCATTCGGATCGGGCGAGATGTTCGGCGCGTGAAACGTTCCGAACGGCGACTTGATCGCGACGCCGCCACCGAGCCTGAGACGATCAGGCTGATTGGGAACGGCATGGCAGGACGCGCAGCCGCCGGCGTTGAACATCACCTCGCCATTGGCAAGATCAGGCGCGTGCGGCGGCGTGGTGCTCGCGGCTGCCACTACGGGCGCGCTGAGCCACCAATAGACGCCACCTGCGGCAAGCGCGGCAAGCAGCGCCACGAGAATTGTTCGTTGCAACATGCACGTCCATTCGTTCTGGCGGCGAACCTACGACCGATCTGCGCGCGGCTCCAGCCACGAAGAATTTAGCCTGCCCCGGCTGGAGACGGGAATAAACTGAAACATCGGCTGTTGGAAGTTTAGCAGCCCAAACGGGTTCAGCAGGGAGAATGTTATGAACAAGACCGTCATCGCCGTGTCAGTGCTCGCGGCCGCTGCTTTCGCAGGGCCGGCCAGCGCCGAAAAGCTGAAAGCAACGCTCGATGCCAAGTCCGAGGTGCCGGCAACGACCAGCAGCGGCACCGGAACGGCCGATCTGGACTACGATGCCGCCAGCAAGAAATTGTCCTGGACTGTCACCTATTCCGGGCTCTCTGGCCCTGCCACAGCCGCTCATTTTCATGGCCCGGCCGAAGCGGGCAAGAACGCCGGCGTTGCGGTCGCGATCCCGAATGCGACATCGAGCCCGGTCAAAGGCGAAGCGACGCTCACCGAGGCGCAGGCCGCCGATCTGCTCGGCGGCAAGTACTACATCAACATCCACACGGCGGCGAACCCCGGCGGCGAGATCCGCGGCCAAGTGACGAAGTAAGCGCAAACGCTGCGTCGTCGCGGAAGGGCCGGGCGCAGGAGGGGCGCCCGGCCTGTTCGATTCTCGCCACGCTCAAGCCGCGTTCAGTGCCTGCGTGAGATCTGCGATCAGGTCCGACGGATGTTCGATGCCGATCGACAGCCGGATCGTGGAATCGAGGACACCGATTTTCCGGCGGATGTCGGCGGGAACGCCGGAATGGGTCATCGTCGCGGGCAGGCTGGCAAGCGATTCCGTTCCGCCGAGGCTCACCGCGAGCTTGAAGATCTGGAGCGCGTCGAGAAATTTGACGGCCGCGTCCTTGCCGCCCACGATGTCGAACGAGAACGTGGAGCCGGCCCCCGAGCACTGCTGTGCGAACACGCGTCCGGCGGGCGACGTATCCTCGTGGTGACCGAGATAATGGACCTTCGCCACCTTGGCGTGATCGCGCAAAAAGTCGGCCACGAGGCGCGCATTCGCGTCGGCCTTTTCCATGCGCAGGCTCAGCGTCTCCAGCGACCGGTTGATCATCCAGCAGGAATGCGGATCGAGCTGGGTGCCGATGGCGCCGCGCAGCGCCTTGATGCCCTTCATGATTGCTTTGGAGCCGAGCGCGGCGCCCGCGATCAGGTCGGAATGACCGCCGACATATTTCGTCAGCGAGTACAAGGAAATGTCCGCGCCATGCTCGATCGGCCGCTGAAACACCGGTCCGAGCAGCGTATTGTCGCAGGCGATGATCGGTGTGTGCCCCTGGCTCTTCCCGACGGCCTCAGCGACACGGCGCATCATCGCAATGTCCACCAGCCCGTTGGTCGGATTGGCGGGAGTTTCGATCAGAATCATCGACACCCGGCCCTTGCGCATGGCCTCCGCCGAGGCCTCGCTGACCGCAGCTTCGTCAACGCCATCGGCGAAGCCGACGGCGCCGATCGACAGACGCGCAAGCGTATTCGTCAGCAGGGTTTCCGTCCCACCATAGAGCGGCTGCGAGTGCAGAATGACGTCGCCTGGGCGGACGAAGGCAAGGATCGTCGTCGCGATGGCCGCCATGCCGGATGAGAACAGGGCGCAGCTCTCGGTGCGTTCGTAGATCGAGAGCCGGTCCTCGACAATCTCGCTGTTGGGATGATTGAAGCGCGAATAGACCAGGCCCGCGCCCATCCCTTCCGGCGGCTCGCGCCGGCCGGCGACGAAATCGAAGAAGTCCTGGCCGTCATCGGCCGTCTTGAAGACGAAGGTCGAGGTCAGGAACACCGGCGGCTTGATGGCGCCTTCCGATAGTTGCGGATCATAGCCATAGGTCAGCATCAAGGTTTCCGGATGCAGCATATGGTTGCCGATGTGCGTCTTCGACGGGAACGGTTTTGCCATGGCTTGTCTCGCTGTTGCTTCAGTTCCTCGCCGGGCGTTGGAACCCTGATGTCATGAGGCAGTCAGGCGCGAGATGCGCCAGCATGCAACAGCTCACATCAATGCCGCCGCGGCTGGAGCAAAGATAACCGCTCTCACGGCGATCCGTCAGGCCTTGCGGACGGGATTTCGCGCTGGGCCGTGCGCCAACGCAAAAAAAGGCGGCTGCTTGCCAACCGCCCTTTTTCGATTCGCGGTACCCCGGATGATGTTGGCGTCAGCCGTTCTTCACGCGGTAGGTCTCGTGGCAGCCGCCGCATTCCTTGCCGATTGCAGGCATCGTCGCCTTGAGCGAGTCGAGGTCCTTGATCTTGGCCTTGGCCTCGCCGACGAGCTTGGCAAAGCTCGCGACCTTCGCGTCGAAGCCGGCCTTGTCCTCCCAGACCTTCGGCGAGATGCTGTAGTCGCCATCGAGCTTCACACCCTTGGCGCTGGCCGGAAACAGGTTCGGCAGCTTCTTGGCGGTATCCTCGAACTGCGCCAGCGCGCTGTTCACCGTAGCCTGATCATAGGGCTTCTCGCCCTTGACCATCGCCGACATCGCGCCGGCGTTCTTGCCGTTGCCCTTCATGAGGGTTTGGACTTCCTTGGCGGAGTCCTGCTGCGCCCAAACCGCGCCCATACCGAACAGGAACGCGCCCCCGACAACCAACGCTCGCTTCATTCGCAAAGTCCCTTTTTCCATGATGCAGGATCGTGCCGACCCTCCTGAGGCCAACACCGGTC
Organism: Bradyrhizobium sp. 153; assembly: GCF_023073835.1. Classification (NCBI taxonomy): domain Bacteria; kingdom Pseudomonadati; phylum Pseudomonadota; class Alphaproteobacteria; order Hyphomicrobiales; family Nitrobacteraceae; genus Bradyrhizobium; species Bradyrhizobium sp. 153. Next base: position 110,124 of record NZ_JADPKH010000023.1, read on the forward strand.
GGCAGGGTTCATTCCATCGCGTGAATCACAGGCTGTGGCGCCGGTGGTGCTCGTTGATCGCGATCCACACCCGCTCGGGCGTTGCCGGCATGTCGATATGGTCGATCTTGTATTCGCGCCAGAGCGCATCGACGATGGCGTTGACGACGGCGGGACAAGAGCCGATCGCGCCGGCCTCGCCGGCCCCCTTGACCCCCAGCGGGTTGGTCTTGCAGGGGACGTTGTTGGTCTCGAACACGAAGGCCGGCCCGTCCGCCGCGCGCGGCACCGCGTAGTCCATGAAGGTCGCGGTGATGAGCTGGCCGTCGCCCGCGCCATAGACCACCTGCTCCATCAAGGCCTGGCCGATGCCCTGCATGGCGCCGCCATGCACCTGCCCTGCCAAGAGCAGCGGATTGAGCGTCTTGCCGAAATCATCGACGATCGCATAGTTGACGATTTTGATGATGCCGGTGGCCGGATCGATCTCGACCTCCGCCAGATGCGTGCCGTTGGGATAGGTGCCGTCGGTGCTGGCGAAGGTCGCGCTGCCGTTCAGCTTCGACGGATCGGCGCCGGGCCGCTTGGCGAGGTCGGCGAAGGAGATCGAGCGGTCGGTGCCGGCGATCCGGATCACGCCGTCGGTAATCTCGAGATCGCCCGCGCTCGCTTCCAGCGCCTGCGCTGCGAACTCCTTCAGCTTCTTGCCCAGCTCGCCCGCAGCACGCTCCACGCAGACGCCACCGGTGGGTATCGAGGCTGAACCGCCGGTGCCGAGACCTGTCGCGATCTCGTCGGTGTCGCCCTGGCGGATGTGCACACGCTCCGGCGGCAGGCCGAACTGTTCGGCGACAATCTGCGCATAGGCCGTCTGATGGCCCTGCCCGCTCGATTGCGTGCCGATCAGGACGGTGACGTCGCCATTGGGATCGAGACGGACATTGGCGGTCTCTTCGCCCATCACGCCACAGATCTCGACATAGCTGGCAAGGCCGATGCCGCGGATCAGCCCCTGCTTCTTGGCCGCTTTGGCGCGCTTTCCGAACTCCTTCCATTCCGCGATCTCCATCGCGCGCTTGAGATGCGCGGCGAAGTCGCCGGAATCGTAGATCTTGCCGGTCGCGGTCTTGTAGGGCAGCGCTTTCGGCGGGATGAAATTCTTGCGGCGGATGGCGTCCGGCGTCATGTCAAGCTTTCGCGCGCAGGCGTCGACGAGGCGTTCGATGACATAGGCCGCCTCCGGCCGCCCGGCGCCGCGATAGGCATCGACCGGCACGCTGTGGGTGAAGATGGTGCGCACCCGGCAGTGGAAGGCCTGGATGTCGTAGAGGCCAGGCAGCATGCCGGCCCCGCCATGCGGGATGTAGGGCCCGAAGGTCGACAGATACGCGCCCATGTCGCCCATCAGGTCGCAATCCATCGCGAGGAACTTGCCGTCCTCGGCCAGCGCCATCTTCGCGGTGGTGACGTTGTCGCGGCCCTGCGCGTCGCCCATGAAATGCTCGGTGCGGTCGGCCGCCCACTTCACCGCCTTCTTCAGCTGTCGCGCGGCGACTGCCATCAGGGCGTATTCCCGATAGGGAAACAGTTTTGTGCCGAAGCCGCCGCCGACGTCGGGGCAGATCACCCGCATCTTGTCGGTGGGGATATTCAGCACGTTCTGGCAGAGGATGTCGCGCAGGCGATGGCTGCCCTGGCTGCCGACGGTGAGCGTCAGATGGTCGCGCTTGGCGTCGTATTCGCACACGGCCGCGCGCGTCTCCATGAAGCTCGCGACCACGCGCGGATTGACGATGGAGATTTCGGCGACTGCATGCGCCTTGGCGAAGGCGGCTTCGGTCGCTTTCTTGTCGCCGATCGAGACGTCGAACAGCACGTTGCCGGGCTTGTCCGGCCAAACCTGCGGGGCTCCGGGCTTCACGGCGTTCACGACACCGGTCACCGCCGGCAGCGGGCTCCATTTGACCTCGATCGCCTCGATCGCGTCGCGGGCCTGGTCGATGGTCTCGGCGACGACGAAGGCGACGGCATCGCCGACATGGCGCACCTCATCCTTGGCCAGGATCGGGTAAGGCGGGCCGGTGAAGGGATCCGTCTCGAGGTTGAACAGGCAGGGCAGATTGCCGAGATCCGCAACGTCATCTGCGGTCAGGATGAGCGCGACGCCCGGCAAGCCGCGGGCGCGGCTCACGTCGATCGTGTATTTGGCATGCGCATGCGGCGAGCGCAGCATCAAGCAGCGGAGCGCGGCCTGCGGCGCGTAATCGTCGGTGTAGCGGCCCTTGCCGCGGATGAGTGCGTCATCCTCTTTGCGCAGCACGCTTTGGCCAACGCCGAACTTGATGGGAGCCGCCATTTTATCTTCCCGTTCTCATGGTTGTTTTGCCGGCATATTGCCGTGGAAAAACTGGCAAGGCAAACGGGTTTAGCCACGCACATTGGCGCAGGACGGAAAAAGGCACCGCCTGCCCGTCATGGCGGGACTGCGCCAAAGGCCGGAGCTCGCACGTTTCCCCTGGAGGTCGATATTCTGCTGACCTCCTCAACGCGCCCGACCCCATCCACCCCGATAGGCCGCGCCAAAAACCGACGTTAATGACTGAATCTCTTTATCATAAGGTAATAGTCATACATGGCGTCTCCTATGCGAACGACACGGGGATCTGTGCCGTAGATCTCGAACCCGTTGCGCTTGTAGGTCTTGATTGCAGCGATTTCGGTCGACACCACGGCAAGATGCACCTGTTCGACACGGGCCTCGGCATGGGCAAGAAGCTCTTTGATGAGCCGATCCCCGACACCGCTACCTCGACTATTTTGCTTCACGTAGACCGTGAAGATGTGGCCTCTGTGCTGTGATCTTTTGTCCGCTGAGACATAAAAGCCCGCGATTCCGATCAAGCTCCCGCATCCAAAAGCACCGAGGACAGTACCGCTGAGCCAATTGCGATAAGCCGCCACCATGGCGTCACCGCCTTCGCCCTCTTCGGGCGATCCAAACGTTTGCGGGTGCTTCTGAAGTGCCTCCGCGCGAATTTCGCGAAAGAGATTCAGATCATCGACCGTCAATCGTCGGATTTCGACCTTCAGCTGAGCGCTCGCAGCGCCATCTTTCTTTCATGAATGCGAAGGACGGTATCGACAGGGATTTGTGGCCTGTCACATCGCACCACGGCCCCACAGAGTTCTCGTGCTGTCTCTCAACCTCTCGATGGCGCGTTCGGGCGCGATGCAGTCGATCTCGCTACGCGTCAGGCCGATATCCATCAGCTCCCTGTCGCTCAGGTCGTGCAAGGTCCACCCGCGAGGGCGGCCGCCACGCCTGAAGTGAACGCCAATATCGCCTGAGCAGGCGAAGGACGATGGCGAGGTCGAAGGGGAGCCGTGCGGCATCGCCCTCCGTCTCGGACGTGATGTTCGTCGCTTGTGGTGGCATCGCATGCTCCTGCTGTTGTACCGGCAGGGAGCGTGGCCAAACAAAAGGCCCCGTCCGATACCGGCGGGGCCTGGTGGAGAAGATGTCGTCGTCGAAATCCTAGCGCACGACTCCTTCCACGGCCCAGCCGAAGCGGGTCATGTGGTTGCGGTTGATGGTGCGCGAGCATTTGATCATGGAGTGCCAATACCACGGCAATCGCGCAAAATCAAGAGATGTGCGAAGGCTGGTTGCACTCTCAAGGCGAGCCCTTCGCTCAAGCGAATTCGTCTTCGACGCGCTCGCAACCTTGTTGCAGCCATCCTTGCTTGATGCCACTCATGTTCTTGTATCGATGGCTCCGTTGGTGACTAGCGTATCAGACCCAAAAGGGAATGTCGCCGTTTGGCCCGCGAAATGCGCTCACGTTTAACGCAGGTCCTCATCCGCGGGTAGAGCGGACAGGACAAACTTATCGGAAGACGCCTAGCTTCGCACCAGCGCGACCAACCAACTGCGACCGAACAGGATGAGGATCGCGACCGCGTAGACGATTGTGCCCCCGACGGCCAACAAGACCAGCGTCAATTCGTCCCGGAACGCCTGCGTGGAGGGAAAAGTCGTCGCGCTGAAGCGCGCGATCAGCCAGAAGGCAGCGGCCAGGATGAGGCCGGTTAGCAGGAATTTGGCGACCGACAATAGCCAGGCGCGGTCCAGCACGAGAAAGCCTCGCCGCACGGCGAAGAACAGCACCAGCAGCAAATTGGTCCAGACACCGACGGCTGTCGCGAGCGCGAGACCAATCTGGGCGAGCGATCCCATCAGGACAACCTTCAGGGCGACATTGACCGCGATGCCGGTCAGCGACGCCCGGACCGGCGTTGCCGTATCCTTGCGCGCATAGAAAGTCGCGACCGCGCTGCGGATCAGCACGAAGGGGATCAGGCCGATCGCGTAGGCGGCGAGCGTTGCACCTGCCGCGGCCGCATCGGCCTTCGAGAACGCCCCGCGGGCGAACAGCGCGCGCATGATCGCGTCAGGAACGGTGATGAAGGCCGCGACGAACGGCACTGAGAACAGCAGCGTGAAGTCGAAGGCCCGGCGTTGCGCCTTCATCGCTCCGTCATGGTCGCTGGCGGTGATCCGCCGCGACATCTCTGGCAACAGCACCGTACCGATGGCGATGCCGATCACGCCGATCGGCAGTTGGTTGAGGCGGTCGGCGTAATAGAGCGCCGACAGCGCGCCTGCAGGCAGGAACGTCGCGATGATGGTGTCGGCGAACAGCGCGACTTGCGTGCCCATCGAGCCCAGAGTCGCCGGGCCTAGCGCTTTGAAGAAGCCACGGACGTCTTCATCGAGCCTGAGCGATGCGAAGCGCGGCAGGCCGCCGTGGCGGGCCAGATCACCGGCGAGCAGGACATATTGCAGGAAGCCGGAGATCAGCACGCCCCACGCCGCCGCGTGTCCTGCGGTCGGAAACCAGACGGCGACCGCCAACGTCATCATCATCGAGATATTGAGAAAGATCGACGCCGCCGCGGCGCTGGCAAAGCGCTGCATCACGTTGAGCATGCCGCCATAGAGCGTCACCAGCGTGAGCAGCAGGAGATAGGGAAACGTGATCCGGGTCAGCTCGATCGCGAGCTTGCGCTGCTCGGCATCCTCGGAAAAGCCCGGCGCAAGTATGCTCATGGCTTGCGGCATGAACAGCCAGGCGAGGATCAGCAGCACGATTTGCGAAGCCAGCAGCAGCGTGAAGATGCGATCGGCAAACAGTCGGGCCGCCCCCTCCCCGCGCTCGCCGTGAACGTGGGCATAGGCCGGCACCCAGGCCGCATTGAAGGCGCCCTCGGCGAAGATCGCGCGGAAATGATTGGGCAGCCGCAGCGCCACGAAGAAGGCGTCGGCCATGGGGCCGGCGCCGAGAATCGCCGCGAGCATGATGTCGCGGGCAAATCCCGTCACCCGCGAGAGCAGCGTGTAACCGCCAACCGTGAAGATGCGTCCGAGCATGCGGACCGTTCTAGAGGCTTATCGGGCGGAGGTCGATTGCATCTTGCGATGCGCATTACTGCGCCCTCTCCCCTTGTGGGAGAGGGCTGCTCCGCAGGTAGACACAAGCTCATGGGGGTGAGGGGTTTCTCTCCCAGCTTTCGTTGCGGAGAGGGACCCCTCACCCGTCTCGCCGCTTACGCGGCGAGCCACCCTCTCCCACACGGGGAGAGGGAACGAAGAGCCAAACCCAGAACTCAGCCCGCCAGCGCACCGCGCACGGCGGCGATGACCCGCTCTTGGTCCGCTTCCGTCAAATAAGCGTGCATCGGCAGGCTGATGACGTCCTGCGACAGGCTCTCGCAGCCGGGCAGGCCGCCTTCTGCGACCGGATAGTGCCTGTAGGCGGTCTGCTGATGCATCGACTTGCCGTAATAGATCGCGGTCGGCACGCCCTGGGCTTTCAGCGCGGCGGCAAAACCGTCGCGGTCCGTGCCTTCAGGCAAGCGGACGGTGTACTGCGCCCACACCGATGTGTTGCCGGAGCTAAGACGCGGCACGGTGACGACATTGGACAGGCCACGCGCGTAACGTTCCGCAACCCTGTTGCGGGCGGCGATCTCGTCGTCGAAAATCTTCAGCTTCTCGATCAGGATCGCGGCTTGCATGGTGTCGAGCCGGCCGGTCAGACCGAGGCGGACGTTGTCGTATTTGTCGACGCCCTGCCCGTGCACGCGGATGCTGCGCAGCGTCGCGGCAAGCTCGTCGTCATCGGTGAAGATCGCGCCGCCGTCGCCGAAGCAGCCGAGCGGTTTGGCCGGAAAGAAGCTGGTCGCGGTGGCGAGCGCGAGCGTGCCGAGCTTGCGGCCTTTGTAGCTCGCGCCGAACGCTTGCGCGGCGTCGTCGAGCACGAACAGCCCTTCGGCCCTGGCGATTTCGGCGATGGAATCGTGATCGGCAGGCTGGCCGAACAGGTCGACCGGAATGACCGCGACCGGCTTCAGCCCCGCCTTGCGGGCAGTCACGATGCCGCGCTTCAGCGATTCCGGGCTCATGTTGAAGGTCGCCTCGTCCACGTCGACATAGACCGGCGTCGCGCCGGTCCGCGCCACCGGCGACGCCGTCGCGATGAAGGTGAAGGACGGACACAGCACGACATCGCCGGGCCCGACATTCTTCGCCATCATCACCATCAGGATCGCGTCGGTCCCGCTGGCGCAGCCGATCACGTGCTTGGCGCCGCAATAAGCCGCAAGCTGCTTCTCGAGCTCGAAGACCTCAGGGCCGTTGACGAACTGGCAATGGTCGAGAACCCGCTTCACGGCGGCATCGAGTGAGGCGCCGAGCCGGCGGCGCTGCGCGCCGACATCGATGAAGGGAATGGGATCGGAACACAGATGCTGGTTCATGGCGCCTTGCTGGTTTTCTCGCGAAGTTGAGACGTCGACATGGATAAAGAATTAGCCGGCGACGCGGCGCGGGGCCTTGCGGGCAGGCGCCGTGGCCGCGGGCCGCGATGGCGTCTCCAGGCACCGCGTCGCGATCTCGAGGCTGGCGACGCCTTCGTCGCCGGTCACCGCCGGCGTCTCGCCGTTAGCCACTGCCTTCAAGAACGCGATCAACTCGGCGCGGAGCGGCTCGTCATGGCCGACCGGCAGATGCCGCATCGAATAGCTGCCGTCAGGCTTGAAGCCGAAGCATTCGGTGACCTGGCGCGTCAACAGATCACCCATCACGTATTTGCCGCGCGTCGCAACCGTGACGCTGCGCGCCTTGAACGGCGTCAGCCAGTTGGTGTTGATGTGGGCGAGCACGCCGCTCTCGGTGCGGAACTGCAACAGCGCAATGTCCTCGCGCTCGGCGACCGCGCTCGACAGCTGCGGCTGCACCTCAACGATGTCGGACTCGGTGAACCAGCGGATCAGATCGATGTCGTGCACGGCAAGGTCGATGACGACGCCGACATTGGACATGCGCGGCGGGAACGGGCCGACGCGGGTAATCGCGATCGACAGGATGTCCTCGCCCGCGATCGCCTGCTTGACCGCGGCAACCGCGGGATTGAAGCGCTCGACATGACCGATCATCAGCGTGACGCCGGCCTTTTGCGCGGCGGCGACGATCTCACGCCCCTCTTCGACCGTTGATGCGATCGGCTTCTCGACAAGCACGTGGATGTTCTTGGCGATGCAGGCGAGCGCGATCTCGTGATGCAGATGGGTCGGCGCCGCGATGGTGACGGCATCGGCGCCTTCGGCGAGGAGCTGGTCGAGCGTCTCGAAACCCGGGCAGTTCGCAAGCTCCGTGGTGCGCGTCCGGTGCACCGGCGAAGGATCGACGATGCCGACCAGGCTGACGCCGGGAAGGCCGCTAAGCACGCGCGCGTGGTTGCTGCCCATCACGCCTGCGCCAATGACGCCGACACGCAGGCCGGCCTTTGCCGGTGCAGACCCTTTGGAACTCATTTGATAGAACCCCGATTCAACCCAAATCCCCGGCGCCGCTTCTAGCACGGGCGCCACATTTGTGGCGAACGCCGCGCTAGCCAGCCGGACACGATTTGATTCAAAAAATTACACGTTCCCCGGGTCTTGAGCCGGAGCAGATGCCTCTCTTTCGACCCGGGCCGCGTGATTCGGAGCTTGCTGGTTACGACCTTTGATAGTCGTCTTCAATCCGGATGATGTCGTCTTCCCCGAGATAGCTTCCCGTCTGGACCTCGATCAGCTCTAGCATGATTTTACCGGGGTTCTCCATCCGGTGAACGGCGCCCATCGGAATGTAGATCGACTCGTTCTCGTGCACCGCTTTCACGGTGTCGTTGACCGTCACCTGTGCCGTGCCGCGCACCACAATCCAGTGCTCGGCACGATGGTGATGCTTCTGCAGCGACAGGCGGCCGCCTGGCTTCACCACGATGCGCTTGACCTGGTGGCGCGCGCCGTTGTCGACCGACTGGTAGCTGCCCCAGGGCCGGTGCACCTTGAGATGCTCCTCGGTGACCTTCGGCGCGACCGCCTTCAGCTTGGCCACCAGACGCTTCAAGCCGTTGGCGTCCTTCTGGCGCGAGACCAGCACCGCGTCCGCAGTCGCGACCACCACGAGATCGTCGACGCCTTCGAGCGCGACCAGCGCGGAATCCGTCGTGACGTTGCAGTTGCGGGAATCTTCGAACACCGCGGTGCCGTGCGCGGCGTTGCCTTGCGCGTCCTTCTCCGACAACTCCCACACCGCGAGCCAGGAGCCGACATCGGACCAGCCGCAGGACACCGGCACGACTGCTGCACGCGAGGTCTTTTCCATCACCGCATAGTCGATAGAGATCGCCTTCGCCGCGCCGAATGCCTCGGGCTCCAGCGTCACGAAGCCGAGATCGCGGCCGGCATTGGTGACGGCGCTCGTAACCGCCTCGATGCTCGCCGCATCGACCCTGCGATATTCGTCGAGCAGCACGCCGGCCGGGAACATGAAGTTGCCGCTGTTCCAGAGATAGCCGGAATTGACGTAGTCCGATGCCTTCACCGCATCCGGCTTCTCGACGAAGCGCGCGACCGCATGCACCTCGCCCGATATCACCTCGCCCGGGTTGATATAGCCGTATTCGGTCGCCGGCCGCTCCGGCTTGACGCCGAACGTGACGATGCGCCCGGCATTCGCAGCCGCAAGGCCTTCGCGGCAGGCGGCGACGAAAGCAGCATTGTCCCGCACCACGTGGTCGGCGGCGAGCGCGAGCACGATCGCCTCGTTAGCGCGGTTCTGCGCGAACACCGCACCCGCAGCGATCGCAGGTCCGGAATCGCGCCGCATCGGCTCGAGGATCACGTCAGCCTCGATCCCGATCTCGGTGAGTTGGTCCAGCACCATGAAGCGATAGGCGGCATTGGTGATGACGATCGGCCGGTCGAACAGCGAGGGATCCGAGACGCGCAGCAGCGTGTCCTGGAAGGTCGAGCGGGCGCCGAACAGCGGCAGGAATTGCTTGGGCCGCACCTCGCGCGAAGCTGGCCACAGCCGCGTGCCGGCACCGCCGCACATGATCAGGGGGATTATGCGTTTGTCCATCGTCATCTCAAACCTTGAAATAGTCCCGATACCAGGTGACAAAGTTACGGACCCCATGCTCGATCGGCGTCGACGGCGCAAAGCCGGTATCGCGCATCAGATCCTCGACATCCGCGAACGTTTCCAGCACATCTCCCGGCTGCATCGGCAGCAATTCTTTGATCGCCGTCCGGCCCAGTTCCCGCTCCAGAAGACCGACCACGTGCATCAGTTCCTCCGGATGGTGATTGCCGACATTGTAGAGCTTTGACGGCGCATTTGCGGCAGCCGGATCGTCCGCAGGCACAAGATCGATCAGCCTGGATACTACACGCGTCACGTCATCAATATAGGTGAAGTCGCGGCGCATCCTGCCATGGTTAAAGAGCCGGATCGGCCTGCCCGCCATAATGGCATGTACAAAGAGAAACATGGCCATGTCAGGCCGTCCCCACGGCCCGTAGATGGTAAAGAAGCGCAGGCCCGTGACCGGCAGCCGGTAGAGATGGCTGTAGGACTGCGCCATCACTTCGTTCGCCTTCTTAGTCGCGGCGTAGAAGCTCACCGGATGGTCAGTGCGGTCCTGCACGGCGAATGGCATTTTTGTGTTGGCGCCATAAACGGAGGATGACGATGCGTAGACGAGGTGACGACAGCCATTGTTGCGGCAGCCCTCGAGCACGTTGAGAAAGCCCTGGAGATTGGAATCGGCGTAGGCATGCGGCTGCTCAATCGAGTAGCGCACGCCGGCCTGGGCCGCGAGATGCACGACCTTGGCAAATTGATGTCGCGCAAACAGCGCCGCGATCATGTCACGGTCGGCGAGGTCGACCTCGACGAAGGAGAAACCGGGCTCCTTCTTGAGCAGTTCAAGGCGCGCTCGCTTCAGCGCGGGATCGTAATAGCTGTTGAGATTGTCGAGCCCGACGACGGATCGGCCTTCGGCCAAAAGCTGGCGGGCAACGTGAAAGCCGATGAAGCCGGCAGCGCCCGTGACCAAAATCGCCTGATCCGTCATCCTGTTCCCCCAGAGATCCCTTGCCCGCAGAGCCTGTTTAGCCGCCGCATCGTGGAGGTCGCAATAGGCCTGCCGCTCCTCATGAGGCCCCTTCATGACGCCGCTGCACAACGGCTTACCGACGGCTGACGACACACGGCTATTGCAAGATTGGCGCCAAAACCATACCAAGGCGGCCGAATTCGGCGCCTCGCGTCGGGTTGCCTCCAATCTTCGCAAACCCTGTTCAAGCGGGCGAGATGCGCCGAATCCTGCTTTCTGCGGCCAAGATCCTGATTTCCGCGGCGCTGCTCTATCTGGCGCTGCGCAAGGTGGACCTGTCCGAACTGTTCTCGCGCTTCACGGTGACCAGCCTGGTCTGGATCGGCGTGGCGATCGCGGTCACGTTCCTGCAAATCTTCGTCGGCGCGCTGCGCTGGCGCGAGATCAGCGCCGAATGCGGCGCGCCGCTCGAGCTCGGCCGGGCCATGCGCTACAACGTGATCGGGGCCTTCTTCAACCAGACCCTGCCATCGGCGATCGGCGGCGATGCGGTCCGGCTGTGGCTGGTCGCGCGTGCCGGCCCTGGCTGGCGCGCGGCGACCTACTCGATCTTCGTCGACCGCGCGATCGGCTTGATCGCGCTCGCGGTTCTCATCGTCGCGAGCCTGCCCTGGAGCTACACCCTCATCACCGACCCGCACGGACGCTCGGCGCTGCTGCTCCTCGACTTCGCGGCGCTGGCGGGCGGGATCGGCTTCCTGATCTTCGGCGCCTTGAAATGGCGCTGGCTGAAGACCTGGTGGGCCACGCATCACATCCACGCCTGTGCCGTGGTCGCCAATCGCGTGATCTTCAGCCGCAGCCGCGGACCGATCGTCGCAATCCTGTCGATCCTCGTCCACGTGCTCGCCGTCGTCATCGCCTGGTGCGTGGTGCAGTCGATCGCGGCACCGATCAGCTTCGGCCAGATCTTCCTGCTCGTCCCGCCGGTGATGCTGATCACCATGATGCCGATCTCGATCGCAGGCTGGGGCGTGCGTGAAGCCACGATGGGCCTCGCGTTCGGTTTCGCCGGACTCGCCGCAAACGAGGGCGTCAACGTCTCGCTGCTGTTCGGCGCTGTGTTCTTCATCGTCGGGGCGATCGGCGGCCTTGTCTGGATCCTCAGCGCGGAGAAGGCCGCCCAAGGGTCGGCGCCGATCGGGGTGCCCAAGTGAGCCCGGCCGCCAACGCCCTCGCCGCCGTGCCCTCGCTGCTTGCCGTCGCAATCGCCGCGCTGATGTCGGCGCTCATCACCTGGACCAGCCGTCCCCTGCTCCAGCGCTATGCGCTGGCGCGGCCGAACGCGCGGTCCTCGCATCGCATCCCAACCCCGCAGGGTGCGGGCATCGCGGTGATCGCCGCGACGCTCATCATCGCCTTGCTCTTTGCGAGTGTCGCAAACGTCGCGATCCCGCCGGCGCTGGTCGGCGCGACGATCCTGATCGCGCTGGTCGGATTCGCCGACGACATCGTGTCGCTGCCGGTGTTGTTGCGGCTCGTGCTGCAGGCGGCAGCCGTCGGCGCCGTGGTATTCACTGCGCCCGAGACTGCGCGCATCGTTCCGGCGCTGCCGCTTGCGCTGGAGCGCGGTCTGATCCTGCTCGCCGGAACTTGGTTCGTGAACCTCGTCAACTTCATGGACGGGCTCGACCTGATGACGGCAGCGGAAGTGGTGCCGGTGACCGCAGCGCTGCTGCTGCTCGGATGGCTCGGCGAGCTGCCGTGGCCGGCCGCGCTGATCGCGACGGCGCTGTGCGGCGCCATGCTCGGCTTCGCGCCGTTCAACCGCCCGGTCGCAAGAGTCTTCCTGGGCGATGTCGGCAGCCTGCCGATCGGCCTTCTGCTCGGCTGGTGCCTGCTGGAGCTCGCCTTTCGCGGGCAGCCGGCCGCGGCGCTGCTGCTGCCGGCCTACTATCTCGCCGATTCCACCATCACGCTGTTTCGACGGATCGCGCGGCGCGAACCGTTCTGGTCGGCGCACCGAACGCATTTCTACCAGCGCGCCACCGACAACGGCTTCACGGTGCCGCGGGTGATCGGCGAGGTCTTCCTGCTCAACCTCGTGCTCGCCGGGCTCGCCATCCTCACCATCCGCGCCGCCGCGCCGGCGATCACCACATTCGCGCTGGTTGCCGGCGCGCTCGCCGTCGGATTCCTGCTGCGCCGCTTCTCCCGGCCTCAGGGCTCCTGATCCGACACCGCCAGGCGCAAGCCCTTCTCGAGGGTGACCTGCGGCTGCCAGCCGGTCGCGATCGCCTTCGAGATATCGAGCTCGAGCGAGCCGATCAGGCCGTCTTGCATATCCTGACGGCCCATCACGCGGAGG
>NZ_JADPKH010000048.1:0-502 GCF_023073835.1 Bradyrhizobium sp. 153
TGGACCTTGAGCCGGACCGATCTCCGCGAGGCCATCATGGAGGGCGCGGTCGAGCGCGTCCGGCCGAAGATGATGACCGTCGTCGCCATCATGGCGGGACTTCTGCCGATCATGTGGAGCACCGGCACCGGGTCCGAGATCATGCAGCGGATCGCGGTGCCGATGATCGGCGGCATGATCTCCTCCACCCTGCTCACGCTGATCGTGATCCCGGCGATCTTCGGCCTGGTCAAAGGCTTCCGGTTGCCGCCTGCAGGCAAACCACGCTTGCCGGCGAAGTCGAAGGCGGTCGTCACGAAACTCCGAATCCCGGAGCCTGCCAAATGAGGTGAGCCGATGATGCACGACATGATGCCTGGAATGATGGGCGGAATGGCGCTGATCTGGGTCCTGATCGTCGTCGTGCTCGCGTTGGGCGCGGCCGCGCTGGTCAAGTACCTGTTCTTCTCGGGCCGAGGAGATTGATCATGCACCGCATTCTACTTGCGGCTCTCGCTGCTGT